>NZ_LXJQ01000013.1:0-102278 GCF_001728925.1 Pseudomonas sp. 1D4 | reverse complement strand
GGGGCTCCGTCCTTTGGAACTGGGAGGACGGAGACTGACTGTTTGTATTAGGGGGATTCCATCAGGCGCTTCCGGTAGTGATGTCGGTCTGTTCCGCGTTTCACGAGCCGCCTTGCCGCTGCATGTTGGCGGCGATGCGGCGGGTGGTGTCCACTAGCATGTCGGTCACCGTTTCCTGGCGCAGCAGCTTGAAGTCGTGGGTGGGGCTGACCACGGAGAGGCTGCCGAGGATGCTCTTGTCATCGAGGCTGAGGATGGGCGCGGCGATGCCGGTGAGGTCGATGTCCAGCTCGTCGCGGGTCAGGCAGCAGCCCGGGGGAGGGCGATGCGCCGTTGCCGAATGCCTGTTGGGCCTTGCGCCGCCTGCTGGCCGACGGCGTCTTGTTGCAGAGAGGAGAGACCCGGATGTTGGCTGAAGTGCGTTCCTTCGATGATTCCCAGCAACACGCCGGCTCGATCCTGGGTTGGAACCAGGTCTACGACCAGATGGGGCGGGGCAGCCTGTCCAGCGAGCTGCAGCAGGTGGCCGCCGAGCGCTTCCAGATCTTCCAGGAGACCCTGGACAAGCGGGTGGTGCAGCACGGCTGCGCGCCCCGTGGGCGGCTGTGCATCGCCATGTCGCTGGGGGCGGGGCGCTTCCCGGTGGTGCAGGGCTACGAGGCCGGCCCGCAGAGCGTGCCCTTGCTGCGCGATGGCGAGGAGTTCCTGATGCACGCGCCGGAGGGCATGAGCTTTTTCGCCATCAACATCGACGCCGAGCGTTTCGCCCGCCTGGCGGAGGTCGAGCTGTCCCGCGAGCAGCTCGGTGCCCTGCGCACGCAACCGCAGATGGCCGTCTCCCGCGCGGTGCTGGAGCGGGTACGGAGCCGGGTCCAGCCGCTGTTCAGCGCGCTGGTCAAGGGTGACATCGCCTTGGACAGGGCGTGCGAGGCGCATCTGGAGGAGCAGTTGCTGGAGACCTTCCTCGATCTGTTCATCCATGCGCGGGACACCCCCCGGGAGCGCCGTGGCAATGTCGCCGTGTCGGCCTACCTGGTGCGCAAGTGCCAGGAAATCGCCCTGGCCAACACCGACGAGTTGCCGAGCATCCTCGCGCTCTGCGAGCAACTGCGGGTCAGCCGTCGCACCCTGCAGAGCAGCTTCCAACTGGTGGCGGGCATGCGCCCGGTGGAATACCTGCGCACCCTGCGCCTGAATGCGGTGCGTCGCCGCCTGACCAGCACGCCCGCGAGCGTGCTGAACGTCGGCGAGGCGGCGGCGGAGCAGGGCTTCTATCACCTCAGCCATTTCTCGGCGCGCTACCGCGAGCTGTTTGGCGAGTGCCCCTCGGAAACGCGGCGGCCGCCGTGCTGAGCTGGGATGCCGGCATGTGCCGTCCTCCAGGGAGGTCAACAGCCCGGTGGGTATGGCCTCAACCTGTCTTTCCGTGTCGCTTGTTCGCCTGGCGGAAGGCGTTGGGTGACTGCCCGCTCAGGCGGCGGAAGAAGCGCGAGAAGTAGGTGGGATCGCTGAAGCCCAGGCTGTCGGAGACCTGGGCAATGGTCATGTGGGTGTAGATGAGGCTGCGCCGGGCCTCCAGCAACAGGCGCTGGTGGATGATCTGCAGCGCACTCTGGCCCGCCAGCCGGCGGCACAGGGTGTTGAGGTGGACGCTGGAGAGGTCCAGCCGGTGGGCGAAGGTTTCCACCGTGAGGTGTTCGCGGTAGTGCTGCTCCACCAGCTTGATGTAGCGGCCCAGCAACTGCCGGTTGCGCTCGTCGCGGCCGCTGGGCGGGGTGTTCTGCTGGCGCTGGCGGGTGATCCACACCACCAGCACGTTGACCAGGGACGCCAGCACCAGGTCGCGGGAGGCGGCGCTGCCTTCGTACTCCTTCAGCAGGGCAGCGAACAGCGTGCTGATGTAGCGGCGGTCGCGGCCCACCGGGTAGCAGCCCGAGGAGGCCAGCACCGCCAGTGGTGCGCCCAACTGCTGTTCCAGGCGTTCCACCAGCGGTGCGCCGAGGCTGAGCACGTAGCCTTCGATGTTCTCGGAGAACTGGAAACCGTGGACGCACAGCGGCGGCGTCACCTGGATGGAGGGTTCGTCGACGGGGCTGCGCCGGCCTTCCACCTCCACCACCGCCTGGCCGCGCTGCACGTAGAGCAGTTGGAACAGGTCGGCATGGCGGTGCGGCTTGATCTCCCAGTGGTGCAGGCTGCTGCGCTTGGGAATGGACTCGCAATGCAGCAGGTCGGGGGTCGGCCAGGCCTGGTTCTCGCCGTAGAGCTTGAACACGGGCACGCCGGGGATGCGGTCGGTCATGGAGTGTCTGGCACGGATCAGCGGTGGATGGCTGCCCGATAATCGGACGCTGTTTTCAAAAGTGCAATTCCTGGTACGGAAAACACCCTTCTTTTCCCATTCTTGTCAGCAAAAATGCAGGGGCATCCAAGCCACTCGTTTGCGGTCGCTGCCAGCCATCGGGCCGCAACGCCTCACTGAGAGACAAGAACAATGAAAACCCAGGTTGCCATCATCGGTGCCGGCCCCTCGGGGCTGCTGCTCGGCCAGTTGCTGTACAAGGCCGGTATCGACACCCTCATCATCGAGCGCCAGACCCCCGACTACGTTCTCGGCCGCATCCGTGCCGGCGTGCTGGAACAGGGCACGGTGGACATGCTCCGCGAGGCCGGCGTGAGTGCCCGGATGGACGCCGAGGGGCTGGTGCACGAGGGCGTCGAGCTGGTGGTCGACGGCAAGCGGGTGCCGATCCACCTGAGCGAACTCACCGGCGGCAAGAGCGTGATGGTCTATGGCCAGACCGAGGTCACCCGTGACCTGATGGAGGCCCGCGCCGCCAGCGGTGCGCCGACCGTCTACGGTGCCCGCAACGTGGCGCTGCACGAGCTGAAGGGCGAGCGCCCCTGTGTCACCTTCGAGCACGCCGGCGAGCAGGTCCGGGTCAACTGCGACTACATCGCCGGCTGCGACGGCTTCCACGGTGTGTCGCGCCAGAGCATTCCGGCCGGGGTGCTCACCGAGTACGAGCGCGTGTACCCCTTCGGCTGGCTGGGCCTGCTGTCCGACACCCCGCCGGTTCACCAGGAACTCATCTACGCCCAGCACCCGCGCGGCTTTTCCCTGTGCAGCCAGCGTTCCCTGACCCGCAGCCGCTACTACCTGCAGGTGCCGCTGACGGACACGGTGGAGGACTGGTCCGACGAGCGCTTCTGGACCGAGCTGAAGGCGCGCCTGCCGGAGGAGGTGGCCGAGCGCCTGGTGACCGGCCCGTCCCTGGAGAAGAGCATCGCCCCGCTGCGCAGTTTCGTGGTGGAGCCCATGCAGTACGGCCACCTGTTCCTGGTGGGGGATGCCGCCCACATCGTCCCGCCCACCGGCGCCAAGGGCCTGAACCTGGCGGCGTCCGACGTCTGCTACCTCTACCGCATCCTGGTCAAGGTCTACCGCGAGGGGCGCACCGACCTGCTGGAGAAGTACTCCGAACTGGCCCTGCGCCGGGTCTGGAAGGGCGAGCGCTTCAGTTGGTTCATGACCAACCTGCTGCACGACTTCAACGGCCATCAGGACGCCTGGGACCAGAAGATGCAGCAGGCCGACCGCGAGTACTTCCTCAGCTCCCGGGCGGGGCTGGTGAGCATCGCCGAGAACTATGTGGGCCTGCCTTACGAGCGGGTGGAGTGAGGCCTGCCCGGAAGCTGTGAAAGGCTCCCGGTGGCTCAGGTTGCCGGGGGCTCTTTTATGAGTCGAGTGCCGTTGCGGCGGCGCTCGCCCGCCTAACGCGGCAGCTCGATCCGCTCCTGTTCCCCCGGCACCACCGGCCAGTCGGCCGCTGCCCAGCGCTGGCGGGCCGCGTCGATCAGGGCCGGGTCGCTGGCGACGAAGTTCCAGTTCATCCGCCTCGGGCCGTCCAGGGGGGCGCCGCCGATCATCACCAGGTGCGCTTCGCTGCAGGCGCTGAGGCTGAAGGTTTCGCCCTCGGGGAGCACGGTGAGGCTGTGGCGTTCCAGCGGCTGGTCGTCGAGCAGGGCTTCGCCGTCCAGCAGGTAGAGGGCGCGCTGCGGGTGTTCGTCGGGCAGCAGCAGGGTGGCGCCGGTCTGCAGGCGCAGCTCGGCGTAGAGGGTGGGGCTGGTGACCGGTACGGGGGATTCCAGGCAGAAGCCGTGGCCGGCGATGAGGCGGATGCTCACCCCCAGGCTGTCCTGCTGCGGCAGGCTGGCGGCGGGGTGGTGGCTGTAGCGGGGGGCTCCTTGCTCCTGCTCGCGGGGCAGGGCGAGCCACACCTGCAGGCCGTGCAGGCGCGAGCCGTTGGCGAGCAGCTCGGCCGGGGTGCGCTCGACATGGGCGACGCCGGCGCCGGCGGTCATCCAACTGACGTCACCGGGGCCCACGCGCTGGTCGGAGCCGAGGCTGTCCTTGTGCTGCAGCGTGCCCTCGAACAGGTAGGTGAGGGTGGAGAGGCCGATGTGCGGGTGCTGGCGCACGTTCATGCCCTGCCCAGGGGCGAAGGCGGTGGCGAGCATGTGGTCGAAGAACACGAAGGGGCCGACGCTGCGGCACTGAGCCGAGGGGATCGGCCGGAGGATGGGCAGCCCCGCCACGTCTTCGGGGCGGGGGCGGATCACGAGGGGGCTGGTCATGGGCGGCTCCGGCGGGCTGAGCGGCAAGCATAGCGCCGCGCCGGAGCCGGTGGCGTCACTGGCTGAAGTTGCCTTCGGCCAGGCGCGTTTCGATCTTCACCTCGGCGGTGGTCATCAGCTTGTGGATCGGGCACTTGTCGGCGATGCGCAGCAGGGTGGCGCGCTGCTCGTCGGTGAGGGCGCCGCGCAGGGTCAGCTTCACGCTCACGCCGTAGTGGCCATCCTTCTCGCGGCTGCTGTCGTGGACCACTTCTACGCCCACGCCGGTCAGCGGGATGTCGTGCTGGCGCGCGTAGTAGGTGACGGTCAGCGCCTTGCAGGCGCCGAGGGCGGTGTCGAAGTAGTCATGGGGTTCGGGCGCGCTGCCGTCGCCGCCCAGGGCCCTGGGCATGTCGGTGAACAGCGCGTGGGTCTCGTCGACGCGGATGGCGTGGCGGTAGCCGTCGGCGGATTCGGTGGTGACGGTGATGGTCATCGGCAGTCCTCGGGTGGTGGGCTCATGGAGCACCCGGCGTGCGCACGGGGGCCGTGGTGTTTGGAGCCTGCAAGCGGGCCGGGTGTTCCCGGGATTTTTCATCCGCCCTGGCGCTGTGGGTGCGTGCCGGGTCTGTCGGCGGGTGGTACCAGAGCTCGGCGCGGCCCAGGGGCACCGTGTCGGGCAGGTCGGGGTTCTGCAGTTCGATCACCCGGCGCTGGTCCAGGCGGGCGCGGCGGATGCTGTCGCCGTGGCGGCGTTGGAACAGCCTCTCGAAGCTGCCATCGGCAATGGTCCGCTCCAGCCCGCGCTCGAGGGCGGCCGTGAGGTCGGGGCGCGACTTGGAGGTGAAGAAATAGAGGGCAGTGGGGTAGTGCAGCACCAGGTGCTCGTCGACGGTGAGGTCGAGGCCTTGCTCGCGCGCGCGCCGGGCCTCGACCCAGGCCACAACCACCTCGCGTGGGAAGAGTTCGAAACGTTTGGCCTGGAGCATGCGAAACAGGCCTTCATAGCTCGGCGAGGTGAGTACGGTCAGGCCGTTGGCGCGCAGGATGGCGGTGTCGGGCCAGTCATGGCGCTGGCCGATGCGCAGCGTCTTGAGGTCGTCCAGGCTGGCGATGCTGGCCAGGCTCTGGGCCCGGTCTGCCCGTACCAACGGGACGCGCCAGCCGATCAGGCCTTTGTAGATGGGGATGCGGATGGGGGCGAGCTCCGCCTCGCGCTCGCGGGTGGTCATGGCCCACATCACCTGTAAGGTGCCGTCGTTCTGCTCCAGCGAGTACTGAGCGCGCGACTGCGGCACCGGTTCGAGGCTGCGCTCCAGGCGGTAGTCGACGCCGCTGCGGTCCAGGGCCAGTTGCAGCAGCTCGACCACATACGCCTCCGGGTCGGCGCCATGGGAGTGCTTCGGGTAGACCAGGCGCTCGGCAGCGCCGACGGTGCAGGCAACACAGGCGAGAAGCAGCGGAAGGCAGCGTTTCATGGCGAAAGCTCTCGTGGCAGCTGGGCAAGCATAATCCGTAAATCCGGGCGGATCATTCTCTGAACCCCGCAGGCGAAGCGCGGGTCTACCTTGGCAAGCCCCCTGGAGGACCTGGCCTTGCCCCTGATCCGAACCTGCACGGCCACGCTGCTGGCATGCTGCGCGCTGGTGGCGCAGGCGCGTGACTACCACTACAGCGACGCGCACCTGCACTACGTGGACTTCTTCCAGGAGAGCGACGGCATGCGCCCGCTGCTTGAGGCCATGGACAAGGGCGCCATCGACCACGTGATGATTGCCGGCGTGCCGGTGGCCAAGAAGTGGCACGAGGACGAGCCCAAGCGCCCGCGCTACTACGCCGGTGACGATGCCGGCGCCTACTGGTACAGCGCCACCGACGTGCTGGTGGCCGATGCGGTGAAGCGTCTGCCGGAGCACCAGCGCGGGCGCTTCCACCCCTTTCTCAGCGGCTTCAACCCCAACGACAAGAACGCCGATGCCCACATCCGCCGGATGCTGGAGCTGGACCCGGGGCTGTGGCAGGGCATCGGCGAGGTGTTCACCCGCCACGACGACCTCACCGCCCTGATCGACGGCGACACGCCTCGGGCCAACAACGAGGCCATGGCCCGCGTCTACCACCTGGCCGCCGAATACGACCTGCCGGTGATGTTGCACTCCAACATCACCTCCAAGCGCGAGCGCAACCCGCTGTACCTGGCGGAGCTGGAGGAGCCGCTGCGCAACCACCCCCACGTGCGCTTCATCTGGGCCCACGCCGGCACCAGCAAGGAGATCCACCGCCACCAGACGAAGCTGGACTTCCTCCTGCCGACCCTGGAGCGCCTGCTGGAGAGCTACCCGAACCTCTATGTCGACCTGTCCTGGACGGTGCTGCAGCCCTATCTGCTGAACCGGGACGGCCGCGCCGACCCGCAGTGGGTGGCGCTGGTGAAGCGCTACCCCGAGCGCTTCATGCTCGGCTCCGACGTGGTCGGCCGCTTCGACGGCCTGGGCGAGTACCTGAGCGCCTACGATCCCTTCCTCGACGCACTGCCCGAGGCGGTGGCGCGCCAGGTGGCGCGGGACAACTTCCTCGCCGTGCTGCCACGCTACGTGCGCCCGGCCCGGGGCACGGCCGAATGAGCCGGCCCGGCCCAGGGCGCCTGGGCCGGGCGGGGGGCTCACAGGGTGAGCTGCAGGCGTTTGACCAGGGCGCCGGGGAGCAGCGAAGAGAGGGTCTGGCGTTCGCCGTAGGTGCTGGCGGAGAGGCGCAGTTGGCGTTCGACGGTGAGGGCTTCGAGCTGGTCGCCGAGCAGGTCGAAGAGGCTGTCGTCGAAGCGCATGGTGCTGACCGGTGCCTGGATGCGGCCGTCCTCCACCCAGAAGGTGGCGAAGCGGGTCATGCCGGTGATGCGGGCGGCGGGCAGGTCGGACCAGTTCAGGTACCAGAGGTTGCCGATGTAGAGCCCGGTGCCGAGGGCGGCGAGGGCGTCGGCCTCGGGCAGGGTGCCAGCGTCCATCACCAGGGCCTGGGGACTCTCGTCACCGCTGGCGCCGTTGCCGGGCAGGCCGTATTCACGGGCGCTGCGCGAGCCCACCAGGCGACCGGTGAGGCGGCCCTGCTGGATGAGGGCGACGTCGCTGCGCGGCGAGCCTTCGGCGGTGAAGGCCGGGGACAGGGCGCCGACCACCTGTTCGTGCAGGCCCAGCAGCGGGCTGAAGCGGGCGCCGTCGCCGTCCAGGCGTTGCAGCGGGCTTTCCTTGGTCGCCAGGGCACGGGCGGAGAAGCCGCCCCAGCAGAGCATGCCGGTGATTTCCTCCAGCGCAGCCGGGGCGATGTAGGCGCGGTAGGCACCCGGCGCCAGCACGCGCAGCGGCTTGCCCAGGTGCTCCAGTTGGGCGCGGGCAGCGGCGAAGCGGCGATGGAATTCCTCGTCGTTCCAGCCCTGGCCGGCGTAGTCGGCCTTCACCGCCTGGCCGTTGGCGTGGAACAGGCTGAAGTCGAAGTTGAAGCAGTGGGCGCTGTGCCAGCCGAAGGCGCCCCAGCTGTTGGCGAAGCCCCGATAGAGCGGGCCGGCGGCATAGATGCCGACCAGGTCCAGCCCTTCGGCGGCGGCGCTGATGCAGGGCAGCACGGCGGCCGGGTCGGGCAGCGGCTGGGTGTCGACGTGGCGCCGCTGCCAGGGCGTGCGGTCGGGCATCAGGTAAGGGTCGGGCGGCAACTGGCCGATCACCGCGCGCAGGCGGTCGAGGCCGTCCGCCAGGCGCTGGCGGTCTTCGTCCGGCTGGCCGGAGAGGGTGACGGCCATCTGCGCCTGGCGCTCGGCGGCGATCAGTTGCAGGGTGGCGCCGGCCTGGGACACGTGGCCGGCCTGGCGCACGCGGGCGTGGTTGAAGCGGATGAAGTCGGAGGCCTCGGCGCTGTACCACAGGGTGAAGTCCTCGCCGGGGCGCATGGCCTGGCGCAGGGCGTCGGCGAGGGCGGCGAAGCCGGCTTCGCGGGCGTCGATCTGCACGTTCATCAGGCGGCACCTCCGAATACGTCGACCTGGCTGAACACGCAGGCGGGGGAGGCATGGCCCACCCGCACCACCTGGTTGGGCTCGCCCTTGCCGCAGAAGGGCGTGCCGAGCACTTCGAAGGTGCTGGCATCGCCCACCGCCGCGAGGCTGCGCCAGAAACTGGCGGAGATGCCCCGGTAGTTGGGGTTCTTCACCACGCCCTTGAGCTCGCCGTTCTCGATGAGCTGGCCCCATTCGCAGCCGAACTGGAACTTGTTGCGCGCATCGTCGATGGACCAGGAGCGGTTGGTGGTCATCAGGATGCCGCGCTCGATACCGCCGATCAGTTGATCCAGGCGCTGGTCGCCGGGCTCGATGTTGAGGTTGGCCATGCGGTCGATGGGCGCGCGGTTCCAACTGCAGGCGCGGCTGTTGGCCACGCCCGGCAGGCCGCTGCGTTGCTGCGAGAGGGCGCCGCCGAGGGGCCGCAGGAGCAGGCCCTTGTCGATCAGCAGGGTCTTTTGCGCGGGGCTGCCATCGTCGTCGTGGCCGTAGCTGGCCAGCTCCTCGGGGATGCCCGGGTCGAAGCTGACGTTGAGCAGCGCCGAGCCGTACTGGTAATGACCGAAGTCTTCCTGGCGGATGAAGCTGGTGCCGGCGTAGTTGCGTTCGTCGCCGAGGATACGGTCCAGCTCCAGCGGGTGGCCGATGGATTCGTGGATCTGCAGCATCATCTGCTCGGGCATCAGCAGCAGGTCGCGCGCACCTTCCGGGGTGTTGGGCGCCAGCAGCAACTGCAGCGCCTCGTCGGCCACGCGGGGCGCCGAGCCGCGCAGCCCCAGGCGCTGGATGACCTCGGCGCCGCCCTGTTGGCCGCCGCTGTAGCCGCCGAAGCTGCGGGTCTGGCTGTCGTGGCCGTCGAAGGCGGTGACGCTGGCGCCGGGGTAGACGAATTGCAGCTCCTGCCAGTGCTCGGCGCCGACGCTGTTGAGGTAGAGCTGCTCGTGGCGGTCGACGCTGAGCAGCAGGGTCCAGTTGACCAGGCGCGGGTCGGCGGGCACCGCGGCAGATTCCTCGCGCAGCAGCTCGATGCGCTCGGCGATGCCGGGCAACGGGGTGTCGAGGCCCGGGGAGCGGTACTCGGCGCGGCCCTGGGGCGGTGCGACGCGGGCGTCCACCAGGTTGTACGGGGCGATCAGCCGGGCGCGCGCTTCGGCCAGGTCGAGGGCGCGCTGCAGGCCGGCGGCGCTGAGGTCGCTGGTGGCGGCATAGGCTTCGACGCCGCCGATGCGCACGCTGAGCATGGCGCCCAGGTCGCTGGAGAAGAACGGCGGCTCGGCGACGTTGCGCCTTACCTCGCAGTGCTCGCCGCTCTGGCGGACGATGCGCAGGGCGTGGAAGTCGGCGCGGCTGCGCAGGGTGGAGAACTGCTGCTTGAGTCGTTCGAACACGGGGCACTCTCAGGATGCGGAAAGGCGAGCGCGCATGGTCGCGCGCCGCGCGTGGATGGACAAGAACGGGTACGGAAAGGAGATGTGACATTTGCGCAGCAGGTCGCCAAGGGCCGTCACCGCTCAAGGGCGCGACCTCGCTGGGGTCAGGAATGGGTAAATAGGCGGTAAAGAGGCTTTGCCTGGCCTCGCCGAGTGCTTATCGTGCTCGCTCTCGCACGAACCGACCGCAGAATCATGCCCTCGATCCAAGACCCGCACGCTCGTCCCGCCCGGCGCTGGCCGCTCATCCTCGTCTGTCTGTTCGCCCTGGTGGCGCTGATCTGGTGGCTGTGGCCCGCCGCCTCCGGCCACAAGGCCGAGGAGCCCCGCACCCGTCCGGGAGCGGCCGGAGCGGCCCGCCCGGGCTTCGGCCCGTTCAGCGGCCCGGTGCCGGTGCGCGTGGCCGCCGCCACCCAGGGTGACTTCCCCGTCTACTACAAGGCCCTTGGCACGGTCACCGCGCTGAACACGGTGAACGTCAAGGCCCGCGTCAGCGGCGAGGTGGTCAAACTGGCCTTCGAGGAGGGCCAGCAGGTCAAGGCCGGCGATCTGCTGGCGGTGATCGACCCGCGCCCCTACCAGGTCGCCCTGCAGCAGGCCGAAGGCACGCTGTTGCAGAGCCAGGCCCAGTTGAAGAACGCCGAGATCGACCTGGCCCGCTACCGCGGCCTGTATGCCGAGGACAGCATCGCCAAGCAGACCCTGGACACCCAGGAAGCGCTGGTGGGCCAGTACAAGGGCACGGTCAAGGCCAATCAGGCCGCCGTCGCCGAGGCCAAGCTGAACCTCAGCTTCACCCAGGTGCGCGCGCCGGTGGCCGGCCGCGTCGGCCTGCGCCAGGTGGACCTGGGCAACCAGGTCGGCACCGGCGACACCACGCCGCTGGTGGTGATCACCCAGAACCGCCCCATCAGCGTCACCTTCACCCTGCCGGAGAACCAGTTGCCCGGCGTGGTCAGCCGCTTCCGCAGCGGCCAGGCGATGCCGGTGGAGGCCTGGGACCGGGGCGACACCCTGAAGCAGGCCGAGGGCGTGCTGCAGAGCCTGGACAACCAGATCGACACCACCACCGGTACGCTGAAGTTCAAGGCGCGCTTCGCCAACGACAGCGAGACCCTGTTCCCCAACCAGTTCGTCAACGTGCGCCTGCTGGCCGACACCCTGGCCGAGGCCGTGCTGGTGCCCTCGGCTGCGGTGCAGTTCGGCAGCCAGGGCACCTTCGCCTACGTGCTGGACGGCGAGAAGAAGGTGCGCGTGCAGAAACTCGAGACCGGCCCCAGCGACGGCGAGCTCACGGTGATCCGCAGCGGCCTCAAGGCCGGCGAGCGGGTGGTGCTGGAAGGCACCGACCGCCTGCGCGATGGCAGCGACGTGGAAGTGGTGCACGACAGCGATGCCGTGCCGACCGCGCCGAGCGAGCAACTGCAAGGCGCCGACAAGGGCGAGCAGGGCGGCAAGGCTGAAAAAGGCGTATGAACATCTCCCGCCTGTTCATCCTGCGGCCGGTCGCCACCACGCTGAGCATGCTGGCGATCCTGCTGGCCGGCCTGATCGCCTACCGCCTGCTGCCGGTGTCGGCGCTGCCGGAGGTGGACTACCCGACCATCCGCGTGATGACGCTCTACCCGGGGGCCAGCCCGGACGTGATGACCAGCGCCGTGACCGCGCCGCTGGAGCGCCAGTTCGGGCAGATGCCGGGGCTGGACCAGATGTCCTCCACCAGTTCCGGCGGCGCTTCGGTGATCACCCTGCGCTTCAACCTGGACGTGCAGTTGGACGTGGCCGAGCAGGAAGTGCAGGCGGCCATCAACGCCGCCACCAACCTGTTGCCCAATGACCTGCCGGCACCGCCGGTCTACAACAAGGTCAACCCCGCCGATACCCCGGTGCTGACCGTGGCGGTGATGTCGCGCACCTTGCCGCTGCCGCAGTTGCACACCCTGGTGGATACGCGCATGGCGCAGAAGCTGTCGCAGATCAGCGGCGTCGGCATGGTCAGCATCGCCGGCGGCCAGCGCCAGGCGGTGCGCATCAAGGTCAACCCGGAGGCCCTCGCGGCCAACGGCCTGAACCTCTCCAGCGTGCGTTCGCTGATCACCGCGTCCAACGTCAACCAGCCCAAGGGCAACTTCGACGGCCCGACGCGCACTTCGATGCTGGATGCCAACGACCAACTGAAGTCGGCGGACGAGTACGCCAACCTGATCCTCGCCTACAAGAACGGTGCGGCGCTGCGCCTGAAGGACGTGGCCACCATCGTCGAAGGCGCGGAGAACGAGCGCCTGGCTGCCTGGGCCAACCAGAACCAGGCGGTGCTGCTGAACATCCAGCGCCAGCCCGGCGCCAACGTCATCGAGGTGGTGGACCGCATCCAGGAGCTGCTGCCGAAGATGACCGCCAACCTGCCGGCGGGCCTGGACGTGATGGTGCTGACCGACCGTACCCAGACCATCCGCGCCTCGGTACGCGACGTGCAGCACGAGCTGATGCTGGCCATCGCCCTGGTGGTGATGGTGACCTTCCTGTTCCTGCGCCGGGTCAGCGCGACGCTGATCCCCTCCATCGCCGTGCCGCTGTCCCTGGTGGGCACCTTCGGGGTGATGTACCTGGCCGGCTTCTCGGTGAACAACCTGACGCTGATGGCCCTGACCATCGCCACCGGCTTCGTGGTGGACGACGCCATCGTCATGCTGGAGAACATCGCCCGCCATCTGGAGGAGGGCGCTACGCCGCTGGAGGCCGCGCTCAAGGGCGCCCGGCAGATCGGCTTCACGCTGATCTCCCTGACCTTCTCGCTGATCGCCGTGCTGATCCCGCTGCTGTTCATGGCCGATGTGGTGGGGCGGCTGTTCCGCGAGTTCGCCATCACCCTGGCGGTGGCCATCCTGATCTCCCTGGTGGTGTCACTGACCCTGACGCCGATGATGTGCGCGCGGCTGCTCAAGCCCGAGCCGGAGCCCAAGGACCAGGGCCGTTTCTACCGCGCCAGCGGCGCTTTCATCGACGGCATGATCGAGCGCTATTCCCATGGCCTGCGCTGGGTGTTGCGCCACCAGATGCTGACCCTGCTGGTGGCCCTCGGCACCCTGGCGCTGACCGTGGTGCTTTACCTGGCGGTGCCCAAGGGCTTCTTCCCGGTGCAGGACACCGGCGTCATCCAGGGCATCACCGAGGCGCCGCAGTCGGTGTCGTTCCGCGCCATGGGCGAGCGCCAGCAGCAGGCGGCCGAGGTGATCCTCAAGGACCCGGCGGTGGCCAGCCTGACCTCCTACATCGGCGTCGACGGCGACAACGTCACCCTCAACAGCGGGCGCATGCTGATCAACCTCAAGCCCCACGGTGAGCGCGACGTCACTGCCAGCGAAGTGATCCAGCGCTTGCAGCCGCAACTGGAGCGCCTGGTGGGCATCCGCCTGTACCTGCAGCCGGTGCAGGACCTGACCATCGAGGACCGGGTCAGCCGCACGCAGTTCCAGTTCAGCATGGAGTCCCCGGACGCCGACCTGCTGCGCGAGTGGACCGGCAAGCTGGTGGATGCCTTGCGCCAACAGCCGGAGCTGTCCGACGTGGCCAGCGACCTGCAGGACAAGGGCCTGCAGGTGTATCTGGACATCGACCGCGATATGGCCGGGCGCCTGGGGGTGGAGGTCTCGTCCATCACCGATGCGCTCTACGACGCCTTCGGCCAGCGGCAGATCTCCACCATCTTCACCCAGGCCAGCCAGTACCGCGTGGTGCTGGAGTCCGCCACGGGCGATCGCGTCGGGCCCAAGGCGCTGGAGCAGTTGCGGGTGGCCGGCACCGATGGCGTGCAGGTGCCGCTCGCGGCCCTGGCGCGCATCCAGGAGCGCCAGTCGGCCCTGGTGGTGAACCACATCAGCCAGTTCCCGGCGGTGAACCTCTCCTTCAACCTGGCGCCTGGCGTGGCCCTGGGCGAGGCGGTGCAGGTGATCGAGCGGGTGCAGCAGGAGATCGGCCTGCCGGAAGGCGTCCAGACCCGCTTCCAGGGCGCGGCGGCGGCCTTCGAGGCGTCGCTGTCGAGCACGCTGCTGCTGATCCTGGCGGCGGTGGTGACCATGTACATCGTCCTCGGCGTGCTCTACGAGAGCTACATCCACCCGATCACCATCCTTTCCACGCTGCCCTCGGCGGGTGTTGGCGCCTTGCTGGCGTTGCTGCTGTCGGGCAACGACCTGGGCCTGATCGCCATCATCGGCATCATCCTGCTGATCGGCATCGTCAAGAAGAACGCGATCATGATGATCGACTTCGCCCTGGAGGCCGAGCGCCAGCAGGGCATGGCGCCGGAGGAGGCCATCTACCAGGCGGCGCTGCTGCGCTTCCGGCCGATCCTGATGACCACCCTGGCCGCGCTGTTCGGTGCCGTGCCGCTGATGCTCGCCAGCGGTTCCGGCGCGGAGCTGCGCCAGCCCCTGGGCCTGGTGATGGTGGGCGGCCTGCTGGTGAGCCAGGTGCTGACGCTGTTCACCACGCCGGTCATCTACCTGTTCTTCGATCGCCTCTCGCGGCGCTTCACCGGCCGCAGCGCGGCAGGGGTGGCGGCATGATGCGCCTCTTGCCGGCTGCCCCGGTCGGAGCGACGCCGTGAACCTGTCCGCTCCCTTCATCCGCCGGCCGGTGGCGACCCTGCTGCTGAGCCTGGCGATCATGCTGCTGGGCGGGGTGAGCTTCGGCCTGTTGCCGGTCTCGCCGCTGCCGCAGATGGACTTTCCGGTGATCACCGTGCAGGCCAGCCTGCCCGGTGCCAGCCCGGAGATCATGGCCTCCAGCGTCACCACGCCGCTGGAACGCTCCCTGGGCACGCTCTCGGGCATTACCCAGATGACCAGCCGCACCAGCCAGGGCTCGACGCGGATCGTCATCCAATTCGACCTGGATCGCGACATCAACGGGGCTGCCCGCGAGGTGCAGGCGGCCATCAACGCCTCGCGCAACCTGCTGCCCAGCGGCATGCGCAGCATGCCCACCTACAAGAAGGTCAACCCGTCCCAGGCGCCGATCATGGTGCTGTCACTGACCTCCGACGTGCTGGAGAAGGGTCAGCTTTACGACCTGGCCTCGACCATCCTGGCCCAGAGCCTGGCCCAGGTTCAGGGCGTGGGTGAGGTGCAGATCGGCGGCAGTTCGCTGCCGGCTGTGCGGGTGGAGCTGGAGCCGCAGTTGCTCAACCAGTACGGCATCGCCCTGGACGACGTGCGCAGGACCATCGCCGCTGCCAACCAGCGCCGCCCCAAGGGCGCGGTGGAAGACGCCGAGCGCCACTGGCAGGTGGGCGCCAGCGACCAGTTGGAGAAGGCCGCCGACTATGCGCCGCTGATCCTCCGCTACCAGGATGGCGCGGCCTTGCGTCTGGGCGATGTGGCCAAGGTGCGCGATGCCGTGGAGGACCGCTACAACAGCGGCTTCTTCAATGACCAGGACGCGGTGCTGCTGGTGATCAACCGTCAGGCCGGCGCCAACATCATCGAGACCATCGAGCGCATCAAGACGCAGTTGCCGAGCCTGCAGGCGGTGCTGCCGGCCAGCGTCAAGCTGAACCTGGCCATGGACCGCTCGCCGGTGATCCGGGCGACCCTGCACGAGGCCGAGCGCACCCTGCTGATCGCCGTGGTGCTGGTGATCCTGGTGGTCTACCTGTTCCTCGGCAGCCTGCGCGCGTCGCTGATCCCGGCGCTGGCAGTGCCGGTGTCGCTGGTGGGCACCTTCGCGGTGATGTACCTGTGCGGCTTCTCCCTCAACGTGCTGTCGCTGATGGCGCTGATCCTCGCCGCCGGCCTGGTGGTGGACGACGCCATCGTGGTGCTGGAGAACATCGCCCGGCACATCAATGAGGGCATGCCGCCGTTCAAGGCGGCGCTGCAGGGCACCCGCGAGGTGGGCTTCACCCTGCTGTCGATGAACCTGTCGCTGGTGGTGGTGTTCGTCTCCATCCTGTTCATCGGCGGCATCATCGACCGCATGTTCCGCGAGTTCTCCCTGACCCTGACGGCGGCCATCCTGGTGTCGCTGCTGGTGTCGCTGACGCTGACGCCGATGCTCTGCGCACGCTGGCTCAAGCCCCACGTGCCGGACAAAGACAGCCGCATGCAGCGTTGGAGCGAGGCGATCCACCAGCGCATGACCCGGCTCTACGACGTCAGCCTCGGCTGGGCCCTGCGCCACCCACGCCTGACCCTGGCCAGCCTGCTGGTGACCATCGGCCTCAACGTCGCGCTTTACGTGATCGTGCCCAAGACCTTCATGCCGCAGCAGGACACCGGCCAGTTGATCGGCTTCATCCGCGGTGACGATGGCCTGTCATTCAGCGTGATGCAGCCGAAGATGGAAATCTTCCGCCGCGCGGTGCTCAAGGACCCGGCAGTGGAAAGTGTGGCCGGCTTCATCGGCGGCAGCGGCGGCATCAACAACGCCTTCATGATCGTGCGGCTGAAGCCGATCAAGGAGCGCCAGCTTTCCGCCCAGAAGGTGATCGAGCGCCTGCGCAAGGACATGCCCCGGGTGCCCGGCGGCCGGCTGATGCTGATGGCCGACCAGGACATCATGACCGGCGGCTCCCGCGAGCAGCGCAGCTCCCAGTACGAGTACGTGCTGCAGGCCGGCGAGCTGGCCGACCTGCGCACCTGGCTGCCCAAGGTGACCGACGCGCTGAAGGCGCTGCCGGAGCTGACCGCCATCGACGCGCGGGAAGGCGAGGGCGCCCAGCAGGTGACCCTGAAGGTGGACCGGGACGCAGCCAAGCGCCTGGGCATCGACATGGCGATGGTCACCACGGTGCTCAACAACGCTTACAGCCAGCGGCAGATCTCCACCATCTACGACAGCCTCAACCAATACCGCGTGGTGATGGAGGTGAACCCGAAGTACGCCCAGGACCCATCGACCCTGGAGCAGGTGCAGGTGATCACCACCGACGGCCAGCGCGTGCCGCTCTCGGCCATCGCCCGCTACGAGCGCAGCCTGGAGAACGACCGGGTCAACCACGAGGGCCAGTTCGCCTCGGAGAGCATCTCCTTCGACCTGGCGCCGGGGGTGAGCCTGGACCAGGCCACGGTGGCCATCGAACGGGCCGTGGCGGCCATCGGTATGCCCAGTAGCGTGATCGCGCGCCTGGGCGGCACCGCCGACGCTTTCGCCAGTGCCCAGCAGAACCAGCCGTGGATGATCCTCGCCGCGCTGCTGCTGGTCTACCTGGTGCTGGGCATTCTCTACGAGAGCTACATCCATCCGCTGACCATCCTCTCGACGCTGCCGTCGGCAGGGGTCGGTGCGCTGCTGACCATCCAGTTGCTGGGCGGCGAGTTCAGCCTGATCTCGCTGCTGGGGCTGTTCCTGCTCATCGGCATCGTCAAGAAGAACGCCATCCTGATGATCGACCTGGCGCTGCAACTGGAGCGCGGTGAGGGGCTGGCTCCGGCAGAGTCCATCCACCGCGCCTGCCTGCTGCGCCTGCGGCCGATCCTGATGACCACCCTGGCGGCCATCCTCGGTGCCGTGCCGTTGCTGATCGGCGGGGCGGAGGGCGCGGAGATGCGCCAGCCGCTGGGCGTGACCATCATCGGCGGCCTGGTGTTGAGCCAGGTCCTCACCCTCTACACCACCCCTGTGGTCTACCTGTACCTCGACCGCCTGCGCCATCGCTTCAACCGCTGGCGCGGCGTGCGCACCGACGCTTCGCTGGAGACACCGCTATGAACCCCCATGCCCGCCCTCTGTTCCCGGCCCTGGCCCTGGCGGTCGCCCTGGCCGGTTGCGCCGTGGGCCCCGACTACCAGCGCCCGGATGTGGCTCGCGCCGCCCAGTTCAAGCACGTGGAGGGCTGGAAGGCCGCCGCGCCGGCCGACACCCTGGCCCGTGGCGCCTGGTGGGAGCTGTACAACGACCCGGTGCTGAACGACCTGCAGCAGCGTCTGGAGCGCTCCAACCAGACCCTCGCGCAGTCCGTCGCTCAGTACCGCCAGGCGCAGGCGCTGGCCCGTGGTGCGAGTGCCTCGTTCTTCCCCTCGGTGAACGCCAACGCCAGCAAGACCCGCTCCGGCCAGGGCGGCGGCAGCAGCACCGTTCGGTTGTCCGACGGCTCCACCGTGAGCAGCGGCGGGGGCAGCGGCGCCATCTCCAACAGCTACAGCGCCACCCTGGGGGTGAGCTGGGAGCTGGACCTGTGGGGCAAGCTGCGCCGCCAACTGGAGGCGGACGACGCCAGCCTTCAGGCCAGTGCTGCTGATCTTGCTGCCGTGCGCCTCAGCCAGCAGTCGCAGTTGGCGCAGAGCTACCTGCAGTTGCGGGTGCTCGATGCCCAGAAACGCCTGCTGGACGCCACCGTCGAGGCCTACAAGCGTGCGCTGACGCTCACCGAGAACCAGTTCCGCGCCGGCATCGTCACCCGCGCCGACGTGGCCCAGGCCACCACCCAACTGAGGAGCACCGAGGCCCAGGCCATCGACCTGAAGTACCAGCGCGCGCAACTGGAGAACGCCATCGCGGTGCTGATCGGCGAGCCGCCTTCTGCCTTCAGCCTGGCGGAGGTGGAGGGCATCCCCAACCTGCCGGCGGTCCCGGCCCTGGTGCCGAGCCAGTTGCTGGAGCGCCGTCCCGACGTCGCCTCGGCCGAACGCAAGGTCATGGCCGCCAACGCCCAGATCGGCGTGGCCAAGGCCGCGTACTACCCGAGCCTCAACCTCACCGCCAGTGGCGGCTACCGCACCAGCAGCCTGCACGACTGGATCACCACGCCGAACCGCTTCTGGTCCATCGGCCCCGAGTTCGCCCTCAACCTGTTCGACGGTGGCCGCATTCGCTCCCAGGTGGAACAGGCCGAGGCCGGCTACGACCAGACCGTGGCCAACTACCGGCAGACCGTGCTCACCAGCTTCCGCGAGGTGGAGGACTACCTGGTGCAACTGGCCGTGCTGGAAGAGGAAAGCGGGGTGCAACAGCAGGCGCTGGACGCTGCCCGCGAGGCCCTGCGCCTGGTCAGCAACCAGTACAAGGCCGGTATGCAGGACTACAGCAGCGTGGTCAGCAGCCAGGCCACGGCGCTGTCCAACGAGCGCAGCGTGCTCACCCTCACCGGCAGTCGCCTCACCGCCAGCGTGCAGCTCATCGCGGCCATGGGCGGCGGCTGGGATCGGGCCGGGCTGGAGCAGGTGCAGGCGGACGACGAGAGCCTGCCGACCCGCTAGGGCCTGCGTGCTGTCGGGTGAGCTGGGGCAATCGAGGGCTGCCGGGGGATGGGCAGCGAGGGAAGCCCGGCGCGGCGAGCGCCGGCCGGGCGGGGGATCAGCGGGACTTGCGGTTGACCACCTGGGCGGCCTTGACGATGTCTTCGCCGATGTCGGGGGTGTACTGGTCCCAGACCGGCTTCATGGCGGCACGCCAGGCCGCGCGTTCCTCGGGGGTGAGGGTGATGATCTGGGCCTTGCCGGCTGCCTGGATGCGCTGGCGGTCTGCCTGGTTCTGCTGGGCGGCGGCGTTGTTCACGGCGAAGGTGACCTCGTCGATGATGGCTTCCAGCTCGGTGCGGGTCTGGTGCGGGATGGCGAACCAGAAGCGCGAGTTGCTCACCAGCATGTAGTCCAGGGCGCCGTGGTTGGTCTCGATGATGTAGTGCTGCACGGTGTCGAGGTTCTGGCTGGCGAAGTTCGACCAGGTGTTCTCGGTGCCCTGTACCTGGCCACCCTTGAGCGCATCGAAGGTTTCGGCGAAAGGCATGGGCACGGCCTTGGCGCCGATCTGGGCGAACTGCGACTCCAGCACGTTGGACGCCTGGATGCGGAAGGCCAGGCCCTTGGCATCCGCCGGGGTGTGCAGCGGGCGACTGGCGGAAAGCTGCTTCATGCCGTTGTGCCAGAAGGCCAGGCCGATGATGTTCTTGTCCTCCATGGCGCGCAGCAGTTGGCGGCCCTTGGCGCGCTTCTGGAAGCGGCTGACCGCGTCCTGGTCATCGAACAGGAAGGGCAGGTCGAACAGTTGCAGTTGCTTGGTGTACTGGTCGAACTTGGCCAGGGAGGGGGCGAGCATGTCCACCTTGCCGTCCTGCAGGGCCTGCAGCTCGTCGGCGTCGCCGAACAGCGTGGAGTTGGGGTAGACCTCGACCTTCACCAGGCCGGGCAGGCGTTTTTCCGCCAGTTCCTTGAACAGCAAGGCGCCCTGGCCCTTCGGCGTGTCGTCGGCGACGACATGGGAGAAACGGATGGTGATGGGGCCGGTTTCCGCCGCCAGGGTGTGGCCGCTGGCGAGGGTAAGCGCGCAGGTCAGGGCAGCGATGTACTTCTTGATCATGGTGTGTGCCTTTTTGTTCTGGGCAGACAGTAGGTGGCCGCGACATGCGGACAGTGCCGGCTGGACGGTGCCGTTCGTGGCAGCACCGACAGGCGCGGTTCTCATGGTATCGCCCCGTCCGGTACATGGCCGGGAGGTGACGGTTCGGCAGGGTGTGGCTGGGCCAGGCAGTCCTTCGCCGACCGGCGATTATCCCAGAGTAGACGCTGCTGCGAGGGGTAGCACTGCTCAGTTCTGCGATGCGGTCGTGGTTGTGAGGGGGAAGTCCATCTGCAGGCGCGTCCAGCCGTCTGCGCTCACGCAGCGGACCTCGCCACCGTGGGCGCGGACGATGGAGCGGGTGATGGCCAGGCCGAGTCCGGCATGCTCGGCCTGGCCTTCGCGGCGGGCCGGGTCGGCGCGGAAGAAGCGGTCGAACAGGCGCGGTTGCAGTTCGGCGGGGATGGCCGGGCCCTGGTTGGCCACCTCCAGGCGCAGCGAGGGGCCGGCGGGTTGGGCGCTGAGCGCGATGGCGCCGCCGGCCGGGGTGAAACGCAGGGCGTTGTCCAGCAGGTTGGAGAGGGCGCGGCGCAGCATGGCGCGGTCGCCCTCCAGGTGGCCGCTGCCGGTGCAGGTGAGGCGGATGCCGCTCTCCTCGGCCAGGGGGGCGAAGAACTCGGCCAGTGCCTCCAGCTCGTCGGCCAGCACCAGGGGCTCACGGCGGGTGGTGAGCAGCCCGTGCTCGGCCTTGGCCAGGAACAGCATGTCGTTGACCATCTGCGCCAGGTGCTGCAGTTCCTCCAGGTTGGAATGCAGGGCCTCGCGGTAGGTGGCCAGGTCGCGGGGCTGGGCGAGGGTGACCTGGGTCTGGGTCAGCAGGTTGGACAGCGGGGTGCGCAGCTCGTGGGCGATGTCGCCGGAGAAGGCGGAGAGCCGCTGGAAGGCGTCTTCCAGGCGCGCCAGCATGGCGTTGAAGGCGCCCACCAGGTCGCTCAGCTCGGCCGGCACGCTGGTCGGGTCGAGGCGGGTGGTGAGGGAATGGGCGGAGATGCCGGCGGCCACCTCGGCCATCTGCCGCAGGGGTCGCAGGCCGCTGCGCACGGCCCAGGCGCCGAGCAGTGCAGTGGCCAGGGCGCTGAGGCCGACGGTGAGCCAGATCAGCCGCTGCATGCGTTCGAGGAAGTGCTGGTGGTGGGTGATGTCCAGCCGCAGGTCCAGGCGCGGGCTGTCGGCCTGGCCGGGGAGCAGCTCGGTGCCGTAGGCGCGCCAGGCGGTTTCGCCATGCTGGGCGTGGGCGGCGACGGCCTGGCTGTCGAACCACAGCTCGCCCCGGGGGCCGAGGATGCGCAGGGCGAGGTCGGGCTGGCGTTGCAGCTCGGCGTGCAGGTCGTCTTCCCGCGTGGCTAACGCTTCGGCGCTGCCCACCGGGCCGAGCAGGCTGCGCAGGGCTTCGGCACGGCTGGCCAGCAATTGGTTGTCCAGTTCGAGGAAGTGCGCCTCGCTGGCCCGGTCGAACAGGGCGCCGGCGATGAGCGAGACGCTGGCGGTGGCTGCGGCGAACAGCAGGCTGAGGCGGGCGCCGAGGGACTGGCGCATCAGGCGTCCCGCGCCTCGAGCACGTAGCCCATGCCGCGCACGGTGTGGATCAGACGGGTGGGCCAGGCGTCGTCCACCTTGGCCCGCAGGCGGCGGATGGCGACTTCGATGACGTTGGTGTCGCTGTCGAAGTTCATGTCCCAGACCTGGGAGGCGATCAGTGACTTGGGCAGCACTTCGCCCTGGCGCCGCAGCAGCAGCTCCAGCAGGGCGAACTCCTTGGCGGTGAGGTCGATGCGCTGGCCGCCGCGCTCCACCCGGCGCCGCAGCAGGTCGAGGCGCAGGTCCGCCAGTTGCAGGCTGGTTTCCTGCTGGCCAATGGTGCCCCGGCGCAACAGGGTGCGCACCCGCGCCAGCAGTTCGGCGAAGGCGAAGGGCTTGACCAGGTAGTCGTCGGCGCCCAGCTCCAGGCCGCGCACGCGGTCCTCGACGGCATCGCGGGCGGTGAGGAACAGCACGGGCGTCTCCAGGCCGGCTTCGCGCAGGGTGCGTAGCACCTGCCAGCCGTCGCGGCCGGGGAGCATCACGTCGAGGATGATCAGGTCGTGGTCGCCGGTCAGCGCCAGGTGCTGGCCGGCGATGCCGTCGCTGGCCAGGTCGACCAGGAAGCCGGCTTCGCCCAGTCCCTGGCGCAGGTACTGACCGGTCTTGGGTTCGTCTTCGACGATGAGCAGTTTCATGGCGGGCCTGTGTCGTGGGGTGTCCTTTATACCGTGCCGGGCGGGCGCGTTGGGCCTGGCTGACAAAGTTGTAATGTGCCGGTAAGCCAGGCGCCAGTGGCAGGGCGGCAGGATGGGGGCCTGTCCATCAGGAGACCCTGTCATGAAACGATCCGCCCTTGTTCTCGCCTGCGGCCTGTTCCTCAGCCTGCCTGTGCTGGCCGATGGTGCCGCTACCTTCGCGTTCGGTCACCCGGCCAAGGCGGCCGAAGCCGGCCGTACCGTGGCGATCACCCTGGGTGATATGTACTACGAGCCCGCCAGCCTGCAGGTGAAGGCCGGCGAGACGGTGCGCTTCGTGCTGAAGAACACCGGCAGCCTGTTTCATGAGTTCAACCTTGGCGATGCGGCCATGCATGCCCGCCACCAGCAGGAAATGCTGAAGATGCAGCAGATGGGGATGCTCACCCCTACCGGCATGAACATGAAGCACGACATGGCCGGCATGGGCATGGTGGGCATGGACCATGGCGCGATGATGAAGCATGACGACCCCAACAGCGTGCTGGTGGAGCCGGGCAAGACGGCCGAGCTGACCTGGACCTTCACCCAGGCCACCGGGCTGGAGTTCGCCTGCAACATCCCTGGTCACTACCAGGCCGGCATGGTCGGCAAGGTCGAGGTCAAGCCCTGATGCGTGCGCTGATGGGGGCCGGATTGCTGGCCCTGGCGGCCGACGCCGGGGCCGGGGCCGGCACCTATGAGCTGGTGATCGATGAGGGGCGCGTGGCCTTGAGCGATGGCAGCCGGCCGGCGTTGACCATCAACGGGCAGTCACCCGCGCCGGAGCTGCGTTTCAAGGAGGGCGAGGAGGTGCAGATCCGCGTGACCAACCGCCTGGATCGTGACACCTCGCTGCACTGGCACGGGCTGATCGTGCCCTACGACCAGGACGGCGTGCCGGGCATCAGCTTCCCGGGCATCAAGCCTGGGCAGACCTTCACCTACCGTTTCCGCGTGCAGCAGTCGGGCACCTACTGGTACCACGCCCACAGTGACTTCCAGGAGCAGGAGGGGCTGTACGGGCCGCTGGTGATCGAGCCGAGCGGGCGCGAGCCGTACCGCTACGACCGCGAGTACACGGTGATGTTGTTCGACTGGCAGGACGAAAAGCCCGAGCGCACCCTCGCCAACCTGAAGAAGGACGCCGAGTACTACAACGACCATAAGCGCACCCTGGGGGATTTCTTCACCGATGCCGCCCGTGATGGCGTCTGGACGACGCTCAAGGACCGCTGGGGTTGGGGCGACATGCGCATGTCGCCGACGGACATCGCCGATGTCAGCGGGTTTCGCTTCCTGGTCAACGGCCGCGACGCGGAGCAGAACTGGACGGCGCTGTTCAAGCCGGGCGAGCGGGTGCGCCTGCGCCTGATCAACGCTTCGGGCATGAGCTACTACGACCTGCGCATCCCCGGCCTGCCGATGACGGTGGTGCAGGCGGATGGCAACGACGTGCTGCCGGTGACGGTGGATCAGGTACGACTGGCGGTGGCCGATGCCTATGACGTGATCGTGCAGCCCCGGGAGGATCGGGCCTATACGCTGTTCGCCGCCTCCATGGACCGCCGTGGTTACGCCCGCGCCACCCTGGCGCCCAGGCCGGGCATGGTGGCCGAGGTGCCGACCCTGGGGCCGCCGCGCCTGCTGAGCATGGCCGACATGGGCATGGATCACGCCATGCCGGGGATGGGCCACGGTGCGATGGCGGGCATGGGCGATGCAGAAATGGCCGGAATGGACCATGCCGCGATGGGCCACGGAATGCCGGCCGCCGGTGGCAACCCGGACTATGCGCCGGGCAGCGGCATCGCCCCGGAGCCGGTGGAGGGCGGGCGGGTGCTGGTCTACGGCGATCTCAAGGCAATGCGCCCGGATGCCCGTTACCGCACGCCGGACCGCACCATCGAGCTGAAGCTCACCGGCAACATGGAGCGCTACTTCTGGTCTTTCGACGGGGTGAAGTACTCCGAGGCCGAGCCCATCCGCCTGCGCTACGGGGAGCGGGTGCGCTTCCGTTTCGTCAACCAGACGATGATGAACCACCCGATGCACCTGCACGGCATGTGGATGCAACTGGACAAGGGCAACGGCCGGCTCAACCCGCTCAAGCACGTGGTCAACGTGGCGCCCGGCAGCACGCTGGAAGTGGACGTGCCGGCCGATGCCATCGGCCAGTGGGCGTTTCATTGCCACCTGATCTACCACATGGCCAGCGGCATGTTCCGCAAGGTGATCGTCGAGGCGCCCGACGGCAGCAGCCACTCCCTGGGCGAGGCCATGCAACCGATGGAGGAGGCTGCTCATGCGGGTCATTGAATGGGGGGTACTGGCGGCATTGGCCAGCCCGATGTCCTGGGCGATGGAGATGGACGCCATGCCGGTCGGCTACCTGGGGTTCGATCGCCTGGAGCAGCGCTTCCACGGCAACGACGCCCAGCTGGCCTGGGAGCTGGAGGGCTGGTACGGCACCGACACCCACAAGCTGGTGTTGAAGAACGAAGGCGCCCGGGATACCGGTGGGCCGACCACGTCGAGCCACACCGAACTGCTGTACCGGCGGATGTTCAGCGACTTCTTCGACTGGCAGGCGGGCGTCGCCCATGACGACCAGCCGGGGCCGGCGCGCAGCCATGCGCTGGTGGGGGTCAAGGGGCTGGCACCGCAGTGGTTCGAGGTGGAGGGCAACCTGCTGGTGAGCGAGCGGGGTGATCCCTCGCTGCGCCTGGAGGCGGAATACCAGGTGCTGCTGACCCAGCGGCTGGTGCTGGAGCCCCGGCTGGAATACGACCTGGCCCTGGCGGACGACCGCGACCTGGATCGCGGCGCCGGCAGCGGCACGCTGGAGGCGGGGTTGCGCCTGCACTGGCGGGTGACGCCGGCGTTCTCGCCTTACCTGGGCTATGAGTGGGAGCGTACCCACGGCCGCAGCGGGGACTGGCTGCGTGCAGCCGGCGAGCCTGACGAGGAGGGGGCCTGGGTGGTGGGGCTGCGCTTCTGGCTGTGATGGTCCGGGTGTGTCGCCGAGGTTTTGCGGCAGGCCCGGGCTGTATACAATTGCGCGGTTTTTTCTCCCGCCAGGTCGCCTCTCATGCAGCATCCCGCCGAACACTCGCCGCTGGGCAAGTCCAGTGAGTACATCAGCACCTACAGCCCGCAGCTGCTGTTCCCCATTTCCCGCGTGGCGAAGTGGAACGAGCTGGGGCTGACGGCGGAGACTCTTCCTTATAAGGGCGTGGATTTCTGGAACTGCTATGAGCTGTCGTGGCTGACCCCGTCGGGCAAGCCGGTGGTGGCCATCGGCGAGTTCGCCATTCCGGCCGATTCGCCGAACATCATCGAGTCGAAGTCCTTCAAGCTGTACCTCAACTCCCTCAACCAGAGCGCCTTCGCCTCGGCGGCGGAATTGGTGGCGGTGCTGGAGAAGGACCTGTCGGCTGCTGCAGGGGCCGAGGTGAAGGTGCGCGTGCGCAGCCTGGCGGAGGTGGAAGCCGAGGGTGTGGCCCGCGCCGCCGGGACCTGCATCGATGACCTGGATGTGAGCATCGACCATTACGACCATCCGCAGCCGGAGCTGCTGCGCGCCAACGCCGCCGAGGTGGTGGAGGAGGCGCTGCACAGCCACCTGCTGAAATCCAACTGCCCGGTTACCGGCCAGCCGGACTGGGGCACGCTGGTGGTGCAGTACAAGGGGGCTCGCCTGGAGCACGCCAGCTTCCTGGCCTACCTGGTGAGCTTCCGCCAGCATTGCGACTTCCACGAGCAGTGCGTCGAGCGGGTCTTCCTCGATCTGCTGCGCCTGCTCGAGCCCGAGCACCTGACGGTGCAGGCACGTTATGTGCGCCGTGGCGGGCTGGACATCAACCCCTACCGCAGCACGCACCCCATCAGCCCGGACAACGGCCGGTTGGTGCGGCAGTAACTGATTCCGGGCTGCGCCCGGCCGCTCGCTGAAACGAAAGAACCCCGGCACCTGGCCGGGGTTCTTGCATTCGGGGTTGGGGGTCAGATGCCCATGCTGACCAGGCTCTGCATGATGTTACGCAGCGTGCCGGCCAGTGTCGGGTGGCTCAGTTCGAAACGCTCGACGGCGAGGTTGACGCCGTCTACCAGGCTGTCTTCCGAGGTATGGGCCTCGTTCGCCAGCTTAAATTCGATGTCGCGGATCAGGTCGTTGAGGTCGGCGCGCTCTTGTGCATCCATCGGGGTGTCTTGGGCCAGTTGGTCGCGCAGTTCGTTGAGTTGCTGCTGCAGGCGTTCGGACATGGTGTTCTCCCTTTTGACAAGACTCAGGAGTGGACCGCCGTCTGACGGCAAAAGGTCCCGGTGCCAGTGAGATTAATCCAGGCGGGGCGGCGCTGCCTGATCACGATCAATGCCGTTACAAAAGCGCGGCGGTCGGGATCAGGGCTTCTCGCCCTTGTGGCGGCGGTTCGCCAGGTCGTCGAGGCAGTCGGGCAGCTCGCCGAGGTGGTCGATCACCGAGTGGGCGCCCAGGTGGTACAGCTCCAGGGTGGCGCGGGCGCGCCGGGCGTCGCGTTCGCTGGCCGGCAATGCCTGCCAGTCACCCAGGGCGTGGCCGCAGAGTCGGCCGCTGGCGGCGAGGCCGACGGTCCAGAGCCCGGCGTTGAGGCCGGCCTGGAGCAGGCGGGGTTCGCCGCTGACCAGCACGCAGCCTTCCAGGCGTTCGACGCCGAGGCCGGCGAGGGCGTTCCAGCAGTTGTCCGGGGCTGGCCAGGGGCGCCCGGTACCGGTCTGGGCCGGTGGGAGCGAGTCTGGCAGCGACTGGGCGAGCACCGTGGTGACGTGTTCGGGCAGCTCTTCCAGCCAGGCTGCGGGGATGTCCTGGCTGGCCAGCCGGTCGAGGAGGGCGTCCAGGCCCGGTGCCGGCTCGGCACGCTCGTGGGCGGCTTCGACCAGGGCATCCTGCAGGCGGGCACGCTCGGCTGGGCGGGGGCGACGCTTCAGCAGCGCTTCCAGTTGGTCGGACGGGGAGAGGGCGGCGACTTCATCCGGCTGTCCGTCGTCAAGGCGAACTACGGTGCGCTGCAGGGCCAGGGGCAGGGTCCGGGCGCCGAAGTCCACCAGGCAGCCGGTCAGGCCAAGGAGCAGGGCGGTGAAGGGAGGCGGCGGGGTGCTGGGCATGGGCGGGTCATCCTGACGTGAGCGCATCCAGCCTAGCTGCCCGGTATGACGTGCAGGTTACGGTTCGGTGATGGCTGGCAAGCCCCGGAAGATGCGCCGCAGGGATTCCGGCACAGGGACCGGGCGGTTGCTGGCGTGGCAGGCAACGCGGGCTTCTACCAGGTACTGGATATAGAGGGTGTTGTTGACGTGGCCGTAGCTGTCCATATCGCCCCAGCGCACGGGGATATGGGCAACATGGAGTAAATTCTTTTCCGCCATTGGTCGCGTTACCTATGCTGCCTGTTGACCATCCAATGGCCGTATAATGCGCGCCCTGTCGGGCGGCCCGCTGGGGGCGCCACACTACTTTTCCCTAGGAGAGACTGCAATGCGAATGATCGGTGCGGGTTGGCTCGATCGAATGGGCCGTCTGCTGGCGGTCGCTGGCCTGGTGGCGCTGCCTCTGGTGGCCCAGGCTGCGGATGAGGACCCGTGGGAGGGCGTCAACCGCGCGGTGTTCAGTTTCAACGACACGGTCGACACCTACGCCCTGAAGCCGATCGCTCAGGGCTACCAGTACGTGACGCCGCAGTTCGTCGAAGATGGCGTACACAATGTCTTCCGCAACGTCGGCGACGTCGGCAACCTGGCCAACGACCTGCTGCAGGGCAAGCTGCACGCGGCAGGCGTGGACACCAGCCGGCTGATCTTCAACACCACCTTCGGCCTGCTCGGCGTGTTCGACGTGGCGACCCGCATGGGCCTGCAGCGCAGCGACGAGGACTTCGGCCAGACTCTGGGCGCCTGGGGCGTGGGCAGCGGCCCCTACGTGGTGTTGCCGTTGCTGGGCCCGAGCACCCTGTGCGACGCGCCGGCACGCTTCGTGGACAGCTACACCACGCCCTATCCCTACATCGACCATGTGCCAACCCGTAACGTGACCCTTGGGGTGAACACCGTGGACACCCGTGCCAGCCTGCTGTCGGCCGAGAAGCTGATCACCGGCGACAAGTACGTGTTCATCCGCAACGCCTACCTGCAGAACCGCGAATTCAAGGTGCGCGACGGCGAGGTCGAGGACGACTTCTGATCGTTCACGCCGTATCGCAGGTATGAAAAAGGCGGCCCAGGGGCCGCCTTCTTTCTGTGTGCGCCGGTCAGCTCATCGAGGTGATCGCGAGGCCGATGGACATGCGCCCATCATCGCCGGCCGATATGCGGACCACCTCGGCTTCGGCATCCAGGCCCTTGAGCTCGGCGTGGTCGGACGGAATGTGGACGCGCACCTTGTCCCCTATCGACAGGTGGGCATCGGCTTCCAGTTGCATGCCGGTGCTCGACAGGTCGCGGCACAGGGCCGGGTACTCGCGGCCTCCATGATGCAGAACGACCTGCGCCTCGACCTGCATGCGGATGAAGTCGCGCTTCTCGCTGTAAGAACGATGATCGTTCTGACTCATTATCTGCTGTCCTCTGGTATTGGATGGACTGACCCCGGCCTCTTATAACTCCCGCTCTTTTCATGTGTAAAGGCAGGTTTCGACAATCGGCACACGCTTGAATCGCCCTGCGGATGGGAGTACCGTCTGCGCCTTGAAGCGAACCCCTTACCCGCATCCGGCCTAGGTCGGTGCCTCAACCAGCCCACCCCCGGCGCCGTTTGCCTGGATACTCCATGCACAAAACCAGTGCCAAGCTGCTGATCATCGACGACGACGAGGTTGTCCGCACCAGCCTCGCAGCCTATCTGGAAGACAGTGGTTTCAACGTCCTGCAGGCAGGTAACGGGCTGCAGGGGTTGCAGGTCTTCGAGCAGGAACATCCCGATCTGATCATCTGCGACCTGCGCATGCCCCAGGTCGACGGGCTGGAACTCATCCGCCGTATCAACCAGTTGGAAACCGACACGCCGGTGATCGTCGTGTCCGGTGCCGGCGTGATGAGCGACGCTGTCGAAGCCCTGCGCCTCGGGGCGGCGGACTACCTGATCAAACCCCTGGAAGACCTGGCGGTGCTGGAGCATTCCGTGCGCCGCGCACTGGATCGCCATGCCCTGCGGCAGGAGAACCAGCGCTACCGCGAAGAGCTGGAAGCGGCCAACCGCGAACTCCAGGCCAGCCTGCACTTGCTGCAGGAAGACCAGAACGCCGGGCGTCAGGTGCAGATGAACATGCTGCCGGTCACGCCCTGGATGGCGGATGGGCTGCACTTCGCCCACCAGATCATTCCGTCCCTCTACCTGTCGGGGGACTTCGTCGACTACTTCCGGGTCGACGAGCGGCGCATCGCCTTCTACCTGGCGGACGTCTCCGGCCATGGTGCCTCGTCCGCTTTCGTCACCGTCCTGCTCAAGTTCATGACCACCCGGCTGCTCTACGAGTCGCGCCGCAGCGGAACCTTGCCGGAATTCAAGCCCTCCGAGGTGCTCGACCACATCAACCGTGGGCTGATCAACTGCAAGCTGGGCAAGCACGTGACCATGCTGGGCGGCGTGATCGACGAGGAGAGTGGGAAGCTGACCTACAGCATCGGCGGGCACCTGCCCCTGCCTGTGCTCTACAGCGAAGGCCAGGCCCATTACCTCACCGGGCGCGGCCTGCCTGTCGGCCTGTTCGAGGAAGCGAGCTACGAGGATCAGGTCATGGACCTGCCGGCCTCGTTCAGCCTGACGCTGATGTCCGACGGCATCCTGGACCTTTTGCCGGGCGACACGCTCAAAGAGAAAGAAGCTGCACTGCCGGAAATCGTGCAGTCAGCCGGAGGAACCCTGGATGGCCTCAGGAATGCCTTTGGCCTGGCCAACCTGGGGGATATGCCAGATGATATCGCCTTGCTGGTGTTGAGCAGGAACCTTGCATGAGTACCGGTAAAATCCAGTTTGCCGAGCAGGATGGCACCTTTGTCCTGAAGTTCGTCGGTGAAATCCGCCTGACCCTGTGTTCGGCCCTGGACACCACTATCGAGAAGATCTTCTCCGCGCTTAATTTTTCGGCGATCGTCATCGACCTGACCGAAACGCGCAGCATCGACAGCACCACCCTTGGCCTGCTGGCCAAGTTGTCGATCCTCTCCCGGCAGAAAGTCGGGCTCTTGCCCACGGTCGTCACCACCCACCCGGACATCACCCGGCTACTGCAGTCGATGGGCTTCGACCAGGTGTTCAACATCGTCGACAAGCCGCTGCCGTGCCCTGAATGCCTGGAGGACCTGCCGCCCCAGGACCAGACCGAAGACGTGGTGCGCACCAAGGTGCTCGAAGCACACCGCATCCTGATGGGGTTGAACGACTCCAACCGCGAAGCCTTCCATGACCTGGTCAGCGCGCTCGAGCGTAGCTGACCTTTCGACTTTCCCCCGCTTGAACCTGGTGCGCCTGGCCGTTGCAGCCAGGCGCTTTGGTTTCAGGCGCGTGCCTTGAGCAGGGCTTCGAGCTTTTCCTGATCGCGGGCGAACAGGCGAATGCCCTCTGCCAGCTTCTCGGTGGCCATCGCGTCTTCGTTGAACTGCCAGCGGAAGGTTGGCTGATCCAGCGTCTGGCGCGGTTCTGCCGTGCCCTCAGCGCGCAGTTGGCGGGCCAGCTCGCCGTCATCCTCGGCCAGCTTCTGCAGCAGGTCCGGGCTGATGGTCAGGCGGTCGCAGCCCGCCAGGGCTTCGATCTGCCCCAGGTTGCGGAAGCTGGCACCCATCACCACCGTCTCGTAGCCGTGGGCCTTGTAGTAGCGGTAGATGCGCGAGACCGACTGTACGCCCGGGTCCTCGGCGCCCACGTAGTCGCGGCCTTCGGTCTTTTTGTACCAGTCGTAGATGCGACCGACGAAGGGGGAGATCAGGAACACCCCGGCCTCGGCGCAGGCGACCGCCTGGGCAAAATTGAACAGCAGGGTCAAGTTGGTCTGGATGCCGCTGCGCTCCAGGCGCTCGGCGGCGCGGATGCCTTCCCAGGTGGAGGCGATCTTGATCAGCACGCGCTCGCGGCCGATACCAGCCTTGTCATACAGCTCCACCAGGCGCTCGGCGCGGCGCAGGGTCGCCTCGGTATCGAAGGACAGGCGCGCGTCCACCTCGGTGGAGATGCGCCCCGGAATCACCTTGAGGATCTCCTGGCCCACGGCCACCCCGAAACGGTCGCACGCCAGCCCCAGGTCGCCGGCGCTGCCCGCCACGGCCTGGTCCAGCAGATCGGCGTAGCGGGGCAGGGCTGCCGCCTTGAGCAGCAGCGAGGGGTTGGTGGTGGCATCCACCGGCTTGAGACGGGCGATGGCATCCAGGTCGCCAGTGTCGGCCACCACGGTGGTGAACTGCTTCAGTTGGTCCAGCTTGGAAGTCATGACGAGGCCTTGTCGTTGCAGGTTGCGTGACCTTACCCGAGCAGCCAGGGCAGGCTCAACGGGCGGCCAGGGGAATTTCATGGCGGTACTGCTGCCACGTTCGTCAGACCATGGCCGCGAAAAAAATTCCGTATTTACTTGCGGGTTTTCCGTGCTGGTTCGTCTTTATTGATGAGGACCCGCTGAGCGGGTGGGGTGGCGCAGGAAGGCCGCCTCTGTGCCGACACGCCACAGGCAACAGACCAGAAGGAGCTTCGCCATGCCCCACAGCGACCATTCCCGATTGCGCCAGATGCTGCAGGACGCCGGCCTGAAGGCCAGCCTGCCGCGCCTGAAGGTGCTGGAGATACTCTGCGACGCGCAGAACGAGGACGGCGGCATTTCCACCCGCCTGCTGCACCAGCGGCTGAACGCCGCCGGCGAGCCGCTCTCCCTGGTCAGCGTGCGCCAGGTACTGGGACGGATGCTGGAAAGCGGCCTGGTGGTGCCGGAAGGGCACAAGGGCTATGCCCTGGCCCCGCAGAACGCGGCTCAGTGGCCGCGCAGCAGGTCGATGGCCTGATCGAGCAGTTCCAGTGGTGCCTGGGTCTTGTGCACGTCCACCGAGAGCAACTGGCGGAAGCGTCTTGCCCCCGGGAATCCCTGGGCCAGGCCCAGCACGTGGCGGGTGATGTGATGCATCTGCCCACCCTCGGCGATGTGCCGTTCGATGTAGGGGCGCATGGCCTCCAGCGCGGCGGCGCGGGTGATCGGCTGGGCCTCCGAGCCGAACAGGCGCCCGTCCACCGCCGCCAGCAGGTAGGGGTTGTGGTAAGCCTCGCGTCCCAGCATCACGCCATCGAAAGTGGCCAGGTGCGCCTCGCACTCATCGAGGGTCTTGATACCGCCGTTGAGGATGATCTCCAGGTCCGGGAAATCCCGCTTCAGCTGGGCGGCCACGTCGTAGCGCAGCGGCGGGATCTCACGGTTTTCCTTTGGTGAAAGGCCTTCGAGGATGGCGATGCGTGCATGCACGGTGAAGCTCCGGCAGCCGGCCTCCCGCACCTGCCCGACGAAATCGCAGAGCGCCTCGTAGCTGTCGCGGCCATTGATGCCGATGCGGTGCTTGACCGTCACCGGAATCTCCACCACATCGCGCATGGCCTTCACGCAGTCGGCCACCAGCGCCGGGTGTCCCATCAGGCATGCGCCGATCATGTTGTTCTGCACCCGGTCGCTGGGGCAGCCGACGTTGAGGTTCACCTCGTCGTAACCCGCTTCCTGCGCCAGCCGCGCGCAGGCTGCCAGGTCGGCCGGCACGCTGCCGCCCAGTTGCAGGGCCAGTGGATGTTCCTGCTCGTCATGACGGAGGAAGCGAGCGCGATCCCCATGCAGGATCGCGCCGGTGGTCACCATCTCCGTGTACAGCAACGCGTGCTGGGACAGTTGGCGAAGGAAGAAACGGCAATGCCGGTCAGTCCAGTCCATCATCGGTGCCACGGAGAAGCGGCGAGACAGCGAAGGGCGCGGGGTTGCTGGCGTAGGGGCGTGAGGCATCTGGCTAATCTGGCTTGCAGCCGCTTCAACTTGGGCCTGTTGGCCGGCAAGTGGGTGCTGAAGGGGCGTGTCGGTTGGGGGAGTCGCTCAGGTCATGGCCTGGCGTGGGAGGCGGGCAGTTTACCAAGAAAGGGGGCTTTCGATGTCATTTGGCAATGGCGGTGATGGGGCCTTGTCGGTTGTACCTGCAAGTTCGTCACAGGTCTGCAATGTCACCCGCGACAACACCCCGTAAGCCGTGGTATCAAGCCGTCCGTCGGGCGGTGCTGCGCGTGAAGGCCAAATGCCATTATTCTCCGCGCGCCCGGCCCAGGCCTTGCCCCGCAAGCCATCGGCGGCGGGGTGAATCCAGGAGTTGTCGCAGTCGCAGGACATCGGATGTCGCCGTATTTCTCGCCTTTCTCCGTTATCGATCGCACCCTCGTTGGCGCGTCCCGCCCGATGAGCCGGTTGTTGCCACTCCCCCTCATTCTTTCGGTCTTCGCTCGGTCATCCGACGGCGAAGGTCTTGGTTTTAAAACAAGGAGAGTCTCCATGAGCATCGTCTCGAAGCGTGCCCTGCTGCCGGTCCTGGCGGCCATGGCCCTGGCCGGCCTGTCCGGCTGCGCCACCGAAACCTCCACCGCCGTCGCGGTGCAGCAGGTCGAAAGCGTCAACCGTCCCTACAGCGGCCCGCGCGCACCCATCGCCGTCGGCAAGTTCGACAACCGCTCCAGCTACATGCGCGGCATCTTCTCCGATGGCGTCGACCGCCTCGGTGGCCAGGCCAAGACCATCCTCATCACCCACCTGCAGCAGACCAACCGCTTCAACGTGCTGGACCGCGACAACATGAGCGAGATCCAGCAGGAAGCCGCTATCAAGGGCCAGGCTCAGCGCCTGAAGGGTGCCGACTACGTGGTGACCGGCGATGTCACCGAGTTCGGCCGCAAGGAAGTGGGTGACCACCAGCTGTTCGGCATTCTCGGCCGCGGCAAGACCCAGATCGCCTACGCCAAGGTGGCGCTGAATATCGTCAACATCTCCACCTCCGAAGTCGTCTATTCCACCCAGGGTGCGGGCGAATACGCCCTGTCCAACCGTGAAGTGATCGGCTTCGGCGGCACCGCCAGCTACGACTCCACCCTCAACGGCAAGGTGCTCGACCTGGCCATGCGCGAAGCCGTCAACAAGCTGGTCGCGGCCGTCGACAGCGGCGCCTGGAAACCGCAGAACTGAAACAAGGACGTCATGCAATGAAACCGATGAACACCTCGCTCGCCGCGCTGTTGCTGGCGAGCGTCATGCTGGCCGGCTGCAGCGGGCCCAAGACCCTCTACCAGTGGGAGGGCTACCAGACCCAGGTCAACCAGTACTTCAAGGGCGAGTCCAAGGAAGCCCAGCTTGAAGCGCTGGAAGCCGACCTGCAGAAGATCAAGGCCAAGAACGGCGCCGTACCGCCGGGTTATCACGCCCAGCTCGGCCTGCTGTATTCCAGCATCGGCAAGGATGACCAGATGGTGCGTGAGTTCGAGACCGAGAAGGCGCTGTTCCCCGAGTCCGCCACCTACATGGACATGCTGCTGAAGAACGCCAAGGGAGGTGCGCAATGAACCTTCGCCATCTGTCCCGCCTGCTGGTCTGCTGCGTCCTCGGCGCCCTGGTCACCGGCTGTGCCTCGACCCAGAAGAGCGTCGACTACTCCGCCTACAAGGAAGCCCGTCCGCGCTCGATCCTGGTGCTGCCGCCGCTGAACGAGTCGCCGGACGTAAAGGCCACGTACGGCATGATGTCCCAGGTCACCTACCCGCTGGCCGAGGCCGGTTACTACGTGCTGCCGGTGGCTCTGGTGGACGAGACCTTCCGCCAGAACGGCCTGACCTCTCCGGGTGACATCCACCAGTTGCCGCCGGCCAAGCTGCATGAGGTCTACGGGGCCGATGCGGCGCTGTACATCACCGTCACCCAGTACGGCACCCAGTACATGGTGTTCAGCAGCGCTGCCATCGTCACCGCCAGCGCCCGCCTGGTGGACCTGAAGACCGGCACCACCCTGTGGACCGGTTCTGCCAGTGCCTCCAGCGAGGAAGGCAACAACAACAGCGGGGGTGGCCTGGTCGGCATGCTGGTCACGGCGGCCGTCAAGCAGATCATCAACAGTTCCGTCGAGGATGCCGCCTACCCCATCGCCGGCATCACCAGTGCCCGTCTGCTTTCCACCGGTTACAACGGTGGCCTGCTCTACGGTCCGCGTTCGCCGAAGTACGGCACCGACTGATCCGTTCGGCGCCCCTTCACGGGGTGCCATCCCCCCAGCCGGGCTTCTGCTCAGTGGAAGTCCCGGCTGCGCACATCCAGCCCGGTCAACAGTTCGGACAGGTCCCGCAGTCGCCCGGCGATCACGTGGCGCACCCCGTCCGCACACTCGAAGTGACCGTCCACCCGCATCAGTTGCGAACGCAGCAAGGCCTGGCGCTGGTGTTCGGCCAGGTCGCGCCAGACCACCACGTTGATCATGCCGAACTCGTCTTCCAGAGTGACGAAGGTCACCCCGCTGGCGGTTTGCGGGCGCTGCCGACCGACCACCAGGCCCGCGACGCTGATGGGGCGCCCCGATTCCACCTCGGCCAGCTCCCGCGAACTGCGGCAGCGCTGGGCACGCAGGGCGTCGCGCAGCAGCGTCAGCGGGTGGGGCCCCAGGGTGGTGCCGAGGGTGGCGTAGTCGGCCATCAGATTCTCGCCGACGCTGGGCCGCGGCAGGGCCACCGGCGCTTCGATCGGAGCCGGCAGGCCGGCGAACAGGGGCAGCTGTGGCTCCACGGCGGCAATGGCCCAGCGCGCACGGTGGCGGTGCCCGGCCAGGGCCCGCAGGGCGCCGGCATCGGCCAGCCGCTCACGGGCGCGGGCATCCAGGCGGGCGCGCAGGCAGAGGTCGGTCACGTCCTGGAAAGGGGCTTGCCGGCGTGCCCGTCCGATGGCCTCGGCGTCGTCCTGGCGGAAGCCTTTCACCAGGCGCAGGCCGAGACGGATGGCCGGCTGCGGTTCGCCTTCGTCCTCCAGGCTGCAATCCCAGTCGCTGTAGCGCACGTCCACCGGGCGCACGCGGATGCCGTGGCGACGCGCGTCCTGCAGCACCTGGTCAGGGCTGTAGAAGCCCATCGGCCAACTGTTCACCAGGGCGCAGGCGTAGGCTGCCGGCTCGTGGCACTTGAGCCAGCAACTGGCGTAGGTGAGCAGGGCGAAGCTGGCCGCGTGGGACTCGGGAAAGCCATAGCTGCCGAAGCCCTTGATCTGCTCGAAGATGCGCGCGGTGAACTCGGGGGTGTAGCCCTTCTCCAGCATCCGTTCGGTCAGCCGGATGCGGTGCGGCTCCAGCCCGCCATGACGCTTCCAGGCGGCCATGGCCCGGCGCAACTGGTCCGCTTCCCCGGCGGTGTATTCCGCCGCTACCACCGCCAGCTCCATGACCTGCTCCTGGAACAGTGGCACCCCCAGGGTCCGTTCGAAGACCGGGATCAGCTCCCTGGAGGGGTACTCCACCTTTTCCTCGCCGTTACGCCGCCGCAGGTAAGGGTGGACCATGTCGCCCTGGATCGGGCCGGGGCGGACGATGGCCACCTGGATCACCAGGTCGTAGAAGGTCTGCGGCCGCAGGCGCGGCAGCATGGCCATCTGCGCGCGGGACTCGATCTGGAACACCCCGACGGTGTCAGCCTTGCTGATCATCGCGTAGGTGGCTGCGTCCTCCCGGGGCAGGCTGGCCAGGGTCCAGCGCTTGCCCCGGTAGGCGGCCAGCAGGTCGAAGCAGCGGCGCAGGGCGCTGAGCATGCCCAGGGCCAGTACGTCCACCTTGAGCAGGCCGACGGCATCGAGGTCGTCCTTGTCCCACTGGATCACCGTGCGCTCGGCCATGCTGGCGTTTTCCACCGGCACCAGCGTCGGCAGCGGGTGCTCGGAGATGACGAAGCCCCCCGGATGCTGGGACAGGTGGCGGGGGAAGCCGATCAGCTCGCCGCACAGCACCAGGATGCGGTGCAGCAGCGGGCTGCCCGGGTCGAAGCCCGCCTCGCGCAGGCGCTCCTCGGTGGGCAGGTGGTCGCTCCAGCGGCCGCAGCAGGTGGCCAGGGCGTTGATGGCATCGGCCGGCAGCCCGAGGGCCTTGGCCACGTCACGCACCGCGCCGGCAGCGTGGTAGGTGTTGACCACCGCGGTCAGCGCGGCGCGGTCGCGACCGTAGCGGCGGAACACGTACTGGATGACCTCTTCCCGACGCTCGTGCTCGAAGTCGACGTCGATGTCCGGCGGCTCCTTGCGCTCGCGGGAGAGAAAGCGCTCGAACAGCAGGCGGCTGTGGGTCGGGTCCAGTTCGGTGATGCCGAGCACGAAGCACACCACCGAGTTGGCCGCCGAGCCCCGGCCCTGGCAGAGGATGGCCTGCTCCCGGGCGAAGCGGACGATGTCGTGGACGGTGAGGAAGTAGCTTTCGTAGCCCAATTCGGTGATCAGGGCCAGCTCATGCTCGATCTGGGTGCGGACCTTCTCGCTGGCACCGCCTGGCCAGCGCCAGCGCGCGCCGTCTTCCACCAGTTGGCGCAGCCAGGTAGCGGGCGTATGGCCCTCCGGCACCAGCTCACGGGGGTAGTGGTACTCCAATTGGCCCAGGTCGAAGCGGCAGCGTTCGGCGATACGCAAGGTCTCGGCCAGCAGCTCGGGCGGGTAGAGCGCGGCCAGCTCCTCGCGGCGGCGCAGGTGCCGCTCCCCGTTGGGGAACAGCCGTGCCCCGGCCTCGGCGACGGGCAGGTGATGGCGGATGGCGGTCATGCAGTCCTGCAGGGCGCGCCGGCCCCGGGCATGCATGTGCACGTCGCCACAGGCCACCGCCGGTATTGCCAGTTGGCGGGCCAGGTGAAGGTGGCGCTGCAGTCGGGCGTCGTCGTCCGCCCCCCGGTGCAGCTCGACGCCCAGCCACAGCCGCCCCGTGAAGTGTGCCAGCCAGCGCTGGCCGGCCTCGGGGCGGCTGGTCGGCGTGGGCAACCAGATCGCCAGCAACCCCTCCGGGGGCACTTCGAAGTCCGCATCGAGCAGGCGGTAGTCGCCTTTCGGCGCGCGTCGACGGGCACGGGTGATCAACTGGCACAGCGCCTGGTAGCCAGTGATGTCTTCCACCAGCAGCACCAGGCGCTCGCCGTCGGGCCCTTGCAGCTCGCTGCCGAGGATCAGCGCCACGTCCGTGGCCTTGGCGGCCTGCCAGGCCCGCACGGCGCCGGCCAGGGTGCATTCGTCGGTGATCGCCAGGGCGCGGTAGCCCAGTTGCCGGGCGCGCTCGAAGAGTTCCGTTGCACTGGAGGCGCCGCGCTGGAAGCTGAAGTTGGACAGGCAGTGCAGCTCGGCGTAGTCCGGCGCGCTCATGCGAACCAGCCCTGCAACTGCAGCGGGCCTGTTTCACCCAGCGGACGAAAGGCCCAGCCCTGCTGGCCCCGGTGGGTCAGCACGCGGTAGTAGTCGCGGCGGATGTCCTCGCCGTCCCACCAGCCGGACTCGATGCGCTCGGGCCCGCCCAGCAGGTGCACCGAGCCTTCCGGCAGGGGCTGGGGCGTGGCCAGCAGCCAGGCCGGGCGTGGCCCCGTGGCCGGCAGCGGGGGCGCCAGGGGCACGAAGCCCGGACGCCAGGCCCGCTCGGGGCGGTGGTCGGCCTGGGTCATCAGGCCCTGCACGGCGTCGTCGCCCAGGCGCGCGCGCAGGCGTTCACGCAGTTGCTCCCAGCCGAGGCTCTGCTGGGGACGGTTGTCGAACAGGCTGTAGCGGTCCGGCACGAAGGCCGGCAGGTCCTCCGCGTCCAGGCGCAGGGCGATGACCGGGCCGGGCAACTGCAGGGCCTCCAGGCGGCCGCGGGCGAACTCCAGCAGCAGGGCCGCCTCGCGTTCGGCATTCAGCAGGCCCACCTCGACGAGGGTCGGCGTGCCCGTGCGGTGTTCCAGGTACAGGCTGAAGCGCTGCACCCCCTGGTCGCGGCTGGCCAGGTAGGCAGCCAGGTCGGCGGTCATGCGGCGCAAGGGGAAGAGCAGGGCCTGGGTGGACTCCACCTCGAAGTTCAGTTCGATGCGGGTGCTGAAGCGGTCCGCCGGGCGGTAGAAGGCCAGCGCCTGGGGCTGTCGGCCGAGCAGGGTGTCGAGGTGCTGCAGCACCCCGGCCGGGAAGCGCCGTGCCAGTTCGTTGCGCGGCAGGGCCAGCACCTGTGTCACCTCGCGCAGGCCCATGCGGGCCAGGGCGGTGGCCTGCGACGGCTCCAGGCCGATGCGGGCGAGCGGCAGCGCGCCGATGGCCGAGGGCAGGGCCGGGTCGTCCACGGCCAGGCCGTCGTGCACGTTGGCCAGGGCGCGTGCAGCCGCCGGGTTGGGCGCCAGGGTGATGCGGTGGCGAAAGCCCAGGGCTTGCAGCTCGGCTCGCAGGCGGGCCTCGAAGCGTGGCCAGGGGCCGAACAGGCCCAGGCTGCTGTGCACCTCCAGCAGCAGGCAGCGTGGGTAGTGCAGGCTGACCTGGGAGCTGAAGCCGTAGGCCCAGGCAGCGAGGAACAGGCGCCAGCGCTCGATGGCCTCGGTGTCGTACTCGGCCTGCTCGAAGCCGGAGGCCAGGGCCTGGGCGGCGCTCAGGGCCATCCCCGGGCGCAGGCCCAGGGCCCGCGCCGGTTCGCTGACCGCCTGCAGGATGCGCCGCTGGGCGGGGCCTGTGAGCAGCACCAGCGGCGCCTGGCTGTCATCCCGGCCGCGCAGCACGCCGTCCAGCGCCAACTGGGGCAAGAGGATGCAGGCCCAGCGCACGGTCAGGGCCCCACCCGCGCATCCAGCGGGATTGGCCGGGCACTGGGCTGGCCACCCCGGCACTTGATCACCCGCAGGCGCGCCGGGTTGGCTTCGATGGCCAGGCGCAGGGCGGCGGGCGAGGGGTTCCGGGCTTCCCCCAGGGAGCGGTAGGCGAAGGCGAGGGTCTGGCCGCTTTCGGCGGCCACCTGCAGGCGACGCAGGGCGCGGTCGTCGGCCCGGTCCGGCCAGGTCAGCACGGCGCCGCAGCTGCCGGAGCGCAGGCACTGCTCGGCGGCCCACAGGGCATCCCGGCCCTGTGTCTGGACCAGGCTGAGCTGCCCCAGGTCCACCCCGGCGGCCTGCCAGGCGGGCGGGTAGGGCAGGTGGGGTGGCCCCACCAGCACGATGCGCTCACCGGCCTGGCTGAGGCGGGCAAGAGTGGGCAGCAGCAGGCTCAGTTCGCCGACACCGGGCAGGCTCACCAGCAGCTCGCTCAGGGCCGCTTCCGGCCAGCCGCCGCCAGGCAGTACAGCGTCCAGCGTGGCGTGCCCGCTGGGGTAGCGGCTGGCAGGTGCAGCGGGCGTGGCCTGGCCGCGCCAGAGGCGGCGTTCGTTGAACAGGCGGTCGAGGGCGACGACGGTAGACATGGGGGGTGTGTCAGAAATTACTGTATATAAATACAGTAATTTCACTCCCCGAAGGCGGTCAAGCTGCCGTGCAGCGCCCGGACGGGTGGTGCGTCAGTGCACCTCGACGCGGTTGCGGCCTTCCGCCTTGGCCCGGTACAGGGCCATGTCGCTGCGGGACAGGGCGCCGGCGGCGGTGACGTCGGCAGGGCCCAGGGTGGTGATGCCGATGCTCACGGTCAGGGGGATGCGTTCGCCCTGGTACAGCAGCGGCACCTCTTCCAGGCGCTGCTGCAGGCGCTTGGCGAAGACCATGGCGCTGTGGTGATCGGCGTCGTGCAGCACCACGGCGAACTCTTCACCACCCATGCGCCCGGCGAAGTCGACCCGGCGCATCTGCTCGCTGAGCAGGGCGGCGAAGTGGCGCAGGGCCTCGTCGCCGGCGCTGTGGCCCCAGCGGTCGTTGATGCCCTTGAAGTGGTCCAGGTCGAACATCAGCAGTGCCGCGCCGCAGTTGCCGGGCCGTTGCAGGCGGGCCAACTGTTCTTCCAGGCGGGTCATGAAGTGCCGGCGGTTGGGCAACTGGGTGAGGAAGTCGGTGATGGCCAGGGTCTGCAGTTCGGCCTCGATGCGCTTCTGCTCGCTGATGTCGGTGATGAAGCCGTGCCAGAGCACGCTGCCATCGCCCAGGCGCTTGGGATGGGCGTTGCCCAGGCGCCAGCCCACTTCGCCGTTGGGCAGGCACACGCGGTACTCCCGGTGCCAGGGGGTGAGGGCCATGGCGGAGGTTTCCAGGGCGCTGAGGTAGCCCGGCAGGTCGTCGGGGTGGATCAGGGCGAGGATGCGTTCGCGCCCTGCTTTCACCTGCTCGGGAGAAAGGCCATAGATGTCCAGGCTGCCGGCGCTGACGTAGCGGTACTCGCCCCTGCCGTCGGGGTGGCGCAGGTACTGGAAGACCATGCCGGGGATCTCGTTGGTGAGGTCCGTCAGCAGTTCGATGTTCTGCTCCAGCCGGCGGGCCATGCGCTTCATCTCGGTGATGTCGGTGGTGGTGCCGATCATCCGCAGGGCACGGCCCTGTGCGTCGCGTTCGACCACCTTGCCGCGGCTGCTGACCCAGATGTAGCTGCCGTCCTTGCGTTGCAGGCGATGCTCCACCTGGTAGTCGGGGGTGCGCTGCTCGAAGTGGTCGAGCATGGTGCGGTGCACGTAGTCCAGGTCATCGGGGTGGACGCGGCCGTAGCTGTCTTCGATGCGGTCGCTGATTTCCCCGACGGCGTAGCCGAGCATGGACTTCCAGCCCGGTGAGTAGTGGATGCGCCCATTGACCACGTCGCGGTCCCAGATGCCGGTGCCACTACCGGCCACGGCCAGCGCCAGGCGCTGCTCGTTTTCCTTGAGGGCGGCGGTCTCGTCCTGCATGCGTTGCAGGCGTTGCTGCTGGTCGAGCAGTTCGGCCGCCAGGCGGGCGAAGTCGGCCAGGGCCGTGGTGTCGAGGGTGTCTGCCAGGGGGGCTTCGTCGAGCAGGATGAGGCGGGTATCAGTGCCGGGCAGGGGCTGCTGATGAAGGGCTCGCAGGCCTGGCGACTCCCCATTGCAGGCGGCCACGACCTGCTCTGCGGGTGATCCGTCACAGGCGAGCAGACCCTCGGCGCTCAGCAGGGCTGCCGCACGCACACGAAAAACCTGCCGCACCAGATGCAGCAGAGGGGTGAAGCTCGTCGCCGGGGGTGTCACGTAGGACCTCTGGAGCTGTATCGGTGGGTGGCCATGGTTTCAGGGTGCCTGTCCATGGCGGGCCCGGCTTTCCGGGCCGGGCCGTGCAACCGGGAGCGACGTGACAGCCGTCGTCCCATGGATGCTAGATCAATGCAGGCCACTGGCCAGTGTCCGTGACCGGTCATTCATCGGCTGCCCGGGGGCCGTTCGTCCGGACGCGCGCCGCGGTGGTGTGCCGCGGCGCACACCGGTCAGGCGCCGCAGTCGCTCTGCAGGCTGGCCTGGGTGATGTTGCTGTCGGCCGGCACGCTGCGGGTCAGCCAGACGTTGCCGCCGATGACCGAACCTTTGCCGATGGTGATGCGCCCGAGGATGGTGGCGCCGGCGTAGATCACCACGTCGTCCTCGACGATGGGGTGGCGGGGCTGGCCCTTCTGCAGGTTGCCCGACTCGTCCGAGGGGAAGCGCTTGGCGCCCAGGGTCACCGCCTGGTAGATGCGCACACGCTCGCCGATGATCGCCGTCTCGCCGATCACCACGCCGGTGCCGTGGTCGATGAAGAAGCTCTTGCCGATGGTGGCGCCGGGGTGGATGTCGATGCCGGTGGCCGAGTGGGCGATCTCGGCGATGATGCGCGCCACCAGCGGCAGGCCGTTCTTGTAGAAGTAGTGCGCCAGGCGGTGGTGGATGACCGCGTGGATGCCGGGGTAGCACAGCAGCACTTCGTCGACACTGCGAGCAGCCGGGTCGCCCTGGAAGGCGGCCAGTACGTCGCTGTCCAGCAGGCGGCGCAGTTGCGGCAGGGCGGCGGCGAAGCCCTGGACGATGGTGATGGCTTCGCACTCGATGTCGGCGGCGCTGGTGCTGTTCTGCCGGGCGGTGTAGCCCAGCTCGCGGCGCACCTCGCCAGCCAGGGCGTTGAGTGCCACGTCCAGGGTGTGGCCGACGTAGAAGTCTTCGCTTTCCTCGCGCAGGTCCGCCGGGCCGAGGCGCATGGGGAAGAGCGCGCCGCTGATGGCTTCGATGATCTGGCCGATGGTGGTGCGCGAGGGCAGCTCGCGTCCGCCGCGATCCTGGCCGCGACCGTTGCGGCTGCGCCACTCTTCGCGGGCGCTGCGCAACTCGCTGACGATCTGGTCCAACTGCCAGTTGACCGGGCGGCAGCCGGTGGAAACGTAGGGGAACTTGTTCATGGACGATCCTGTGGGGGCGCAAGGCAGGGCGATAGCCTTGCGCAGGAGGGCTTCGCTCGGCAAGGGGTTTACGCTCAGTCGGCGGGAATCAGTCCCTGCACTTCTTCCTTGCGCTTCATGCTCGCGGTGGTGCCCACCGAGGCGAGGATGATGGCGCCGATGGCGGCCCACTGCAGCAGCGTCAGCTTTTCACCGAGGAACAGCAGCCCGGAGAGCGCCCCCAGGGCCGGCTCGATGCTCATCAGGGTGCCGAAGGTCCGCGCCGGCATGCGTTGCAGGGCGTACATCTCCAGGGTGTAGGGGATGGCGGTGGAGAGCAGCGCCACCCCCAGCGCGGTGGGGATCAGAGCCAGGTTGAGCAGGTCGGTGCCCGCATGGATCACGCCGAAGGGCGCGGCGGCGAAGGCGGCGATGATCACTCCCAGGCAGGCGCTCTGCATGCCGTGGTCGGCCCCGGCACGCTGGCCGAAGATGATGTACAGCCCCCAGCACACGCCGGCGCCGAGTGCATAGGCAGCGCCCAGCGGATCGATGCCGCTGGCGTTGGCGCCCACCGGCAGGAGCAGCAGCAGGCCGGCCACCGCCAGGGCGATCCAGACGAAGTCCAGCAGGCGTCGCGAGGAGAATATCGCCACTGCCAGCGGCCCGGTGAACTCCAGCGCCACCGCCACGCCCAGGGGCACCGTGCGCAGGGACATGTAGAACAGCAGGTTCATGAAGCCCAGGGCCACGCCGTAGGCCACCACGCTGCCCAGGGCGCCGGTGTTGATGCGGGCGCGCCACGGGCGCAGCACCAGGATCAGGAAGATCGCGGCGAACACCAGGCGCAGGGTGGTGGTGCCTTCGGCGCCGATGAGGGGGAACAGGCTCTTGGCCAGGGACGCGCCGCTCTGCACGGAGGTCATGGCGATGATCAGCACGCCGACGGGCAGGAGCGTCGCGGCCAGGTTGCGGGACTGGGTCATGGTTTTCCGGATCAGACAGGGAAGGGCGCGTGCTTGTGGTGCGCCAGGATGTGCAACATAATGCGCAAATTCATCTCGATGAGCAATATATTGCCCAAGCCCATGGACCGACCCAACGTACTGGAACACGTCTCCGAGAACGTTCGCCGCCTGCGCAAGGCGCTGGGCATGAGCCAGGATGCGCTCGCTTCGGAATCCGGGGTGAGCCGGCGGATGATCGTCGGCATCGAGGCCGGGGACGTGAACGTCAGCCTGGCGACCCTGGACCGCATCGCCGAGGCCCTGGGGGTACTGTTTCCCGACCTGGTGCAGGCACCGAGCCGCCCGGATCGCTCGCGTATCGAAGCGGTGGCCTGGGTCGGCGAAAACCCGCGCAGCCGCGCGGTGCTGCTGGCCAGCGCCCCGGCGCGGCGCGAGGTGGAGCTGTGGTCCTGGGCCCTGGAGCCGGGCGAGCGCTACGCCTCGGAGGCGGATGCCGAGGGCTGGCGGGAGATGGTCTACGTCATCGAGGGGGAGCTGACGCTGGAACTGCCGGAGGGGCTGGTGACAGTCCGCGCCGGGGACTTCCATGTGTTCGCCAGCAGCCAGCCCTATGCCTACTCGAACCTGGGCGCGGTGCCCCTGCGCTACCTGCGCAACGTGGTGAGCTGAGCCTGTTCAGGCCTGCTCGGGCGCCTCGTCTTCTTCATCGTCGTCATTGCTGCCGCTGAATGCTTCCATGCACACCAGGTGGTGCTCGCCCTGGTCGCTGTCGATCCGCCAGCTGCCATCGGCTTCGGCGCGGGCCTGTTGAACCTGCTCGGCACTGAATTGCCAGACGCGACGGTCGCGGCCGTCGATGCATTCGATGCGCAGGGCCCCGTCGACCAGGTCGAATTGCCAGGCATGCAGGCCGTCGATCTCCAGCATGTCGCTGTTGTCGAGGGTGTCGAGGAGGGTGGTCGGTTCGCTCATGGTGCGGCTCGGGTGCTGTGAAAAGGCCGCGATGATAGAGCACGCCCGTCGCCAGGGCGACCCTGGGCTCAGGGCGTGCCGCTGCCCACCAGGCGATCGGCTTCGCTGATGTAGGCGTTGCCGGTCTTGCGGGCGTACAGGCACAGCTCGTTGCCGCTGCGCCCTTTCATATGCGGCTGGGGGTAGCGGCCGGTGATCATCAGCGCGGTGAGGCCGAGGCGGTCGTCGAACACCACGGGTTGGCCTGCGGGCTTTGCATCCTTGAGGGTGCTGACGGCGGTGCAGGCCGCCAGGACGCGGCGGTCGTGCTGTTTCCAGGCATCGTCGCCGGACGCCAGGGCGTTGCCGGCGCAGCACAGCAGGGTGATCAGAAGGCAGGGGATGCGGCTCACGGCGGTTCTCCAGGGTGAAGGCCAGGCACCGCCCATTTCGCGGCAGGCCGCTTGCCGGCCTGCCGCGTCGGGAATGGGGGGTGCGTACAGCTCCTAGACCACGGCCGTCTGGATTGGTTTGGGTCGGATCACGCCGTTCAGCGGCCCCCGAGCATGCTGCCGAGCACGCCGTCGCGACGGACCAGGCCGTGGAACAGCGCGGCGCCCAGGTGTGCCAGGACGCAGGCCAGCAACAGGTAGGCGAGCCAGCGGTGGGCGCTGCGCAGCACCGCGTAGAGCTGGGCGTCGTGCGGGGCGATGGCCGGCAACTGCAGGGCGTTGCCCAACTGCACCGGGTAGCCGCCGGCGGAGAGCATGCCCCAGCCCACCAGGGGCATGGCCAGCATCAGGCCGTAGAGCAGCACATGGGAGGCGTGGGCCAGGCGCTGCTGCCAAGCCGGCATGTCGCTCGGCAGCTTTGGTGCCGGCCGACGCAGGCGCACGCCCAGCCGCAGCACGGCGAGCACCAGCAGGGCGACGCCCAGCGGTTTGTGCACGGCCACCAGGGTGGTGTGCCAGGGGCTGAGCTCCACCACCATGCCGGCACCGATGAACAGCATGGCCAGGATCAGGACCGCCATCAGCCAGTGCAGCAGGCGGGCGAGTGGGGTGAAGACGGGGCGGGTGGAATTCATGGCTGGGCTCCGGGGCGAGGGGCGGGGGCGCCTTCGTGGGTGCGGCGGTTGAAGGACACGGCGTAGGCAGCCGAGCGGGCGGCGAGGATCGGGTCGGCCGAGGGCTCGATGCCGTCGGGCAGCACCAGCGGGTCGAAATTGAGGTCGCGGCAGTCTCCTTGGTCCTCGGGCTGGGCACGGTCGATCACCAGGGTGCCGGCCTCCACCTGCTGGCGCTCGGCGGGCCAGGCGCGGGACGGGTCGTCCACCGGGTCGCCGTCCTCTGCCAGGGTCAGCACCAGGTGCCAGCGCAGCGGGCCTTGGGCCAGGCGGCGGTGGAGGTCGTGGGCGAGGAAGTCCGGGTCGTCCACCTGGGTGTTCAGGGGTTCGTAGGGCGCTTCCGGCACCATCGTCCAGCGCACGTAGCGGGCCTGGCCCTCGGCGTTCACCAGGCGGAAGGCATTGAGGCCGTGGTAGCGGGCGTTGGCGAAGCTGTTGGACGGCTTGTTGGCCTGGGCCCACTGGCGGAAGGCCGCGCTCTCCGGGTGGGCGTCGAAGAAGGCCTGCACCTTCGCCGGGTTCGGCTTGCCGGTGGCCGGATCGGGGGCCGAGGCGAGCACCTGCTCGAAGAAGGCCTCCACCGTGCCCACCGCCAGCACCGCCGGGGTGTTCATGCCGGTGCGCCACTCCTGGCCGTCGGCGCTGCGCAGGCGCAGGGCCAGGCTGCGCACCGGCACGCTGGCATCGGCAGCGAAGGGGTTGCTGCCACCGATGGACAGGCGCCCGGTGACCGGGATGTCGCCCGGGGCGAAGACCTGGGCGCGGGAATAGCCGGCAGCCGCGCCGCTGGACTGGAACTGGCCGCTGATGCACAGGCCCTTCGCGTGGTTCTTGCGGTAGCCGGGGTAGTGGCCGGCATTGGCTTCGAAGGTGTCGATGATGCGTTGCGGCGTCAGGCGCTGCGGGCCGATCCAGCCGGCGGTCCAGGCGAAGGCGCCGGCCAGCCCGGCGACCGCCAGGCCGATCAGCGAGAGCCGGCCGGCGAGCTGGGCGCGGCTGAGGGGGGAAGGGGTCATGGATGGCTCCTCTGGCCAGGTCATTGAGCGGGTAGGACGTACGAGCGGAGGATTTATTCCCGCCGGCTGGAATAAAGTTGCGGCTGGGGCGTCTTCCTCCACAGCATCCTTGCCCCGAGTCCCGTTCCCCATGCATGACATCGATGACGACGAACTTCGCGAACTGCTGCAGCGCCTGCGCCGTTTCGCCCTCTGGCTGACCCGCGAGCCCGCCAGTGCCGATGACCTGGTGCAGGCCACGGTGGAGCGCGCCCTGGGCGATCGCCAGGGGCCGCGCCAGGCCGAGAGCCTGCGGGCCTGGCTGTTCGCCATCCTCTACCGCAAGTTCCTCGACGGGCAGCGGCGCGCCCGTCGCTACGCCAAGGTGCTGGGCTTCTTCGGCCTCGCCGGTGCCGACGAGAGCCCGTCGCTGGAGGCGCAGGTGGAGGCGCGTTCGACCCTCGATGCCTTCGCTCGCCTGCCGGCCGAGCAGCGTGCGCTGCTGGTGCTGGTGGGGGTGGAGGGGCTCAGCTACAAGGAGGCCGCCGAGGCCCTGGACCTGCCCATTGGCACCGTCATGTCCCGCCTCTCCCGCGCGCGCAAGGCCCTGCGCGCGCTGGCCGAGGGCGAAATCGCATCCCCTTCGTTGCGGATACTCAAATGACTTCCTTCGAACCCAGCGAACACGATCTCCACGCCTACCTGGACGGCCAGCTCGACCCCGCACAGGCCCGCCTGGTGGAAGCCTGGCTGGCCCGCCACCCCGAGGCAGCCGCCCAGGTGGAGGGCTGGCGCCAGGACATGCAGCACCTGCGTGCCGGCCTCGCCGACTTGCAGGGGCTGCCGCCCAACCCAGCGCTGGACCCGCGCGCCATCCGCCGCGCACGGCTGGCCCGCCAGCGTCGCCAATGGGCGACGGCAGCCGCCTTGCTGCTGGCCTTGGGACTGGGGGGCGTGGGTGGCTGGCAGGTCCGTGAGCAGACCCTGCTGGCGGACATCCCGCCCATGCAGGACGCCCTGGAGGCGCACCGGCTGTTCGCCCTGGGCAGCGTCGCGGTGGATGTGCAGGGCGATGCTGGCAACCTCCAGGCCTGGCTGGACCGGCGCTTCACCCATGCGTCGCGCATTCCCGACCTGTCGCCCTACGGCTTGCGCCCGGTGGGTGGGCGGCTGCTGACCAACGAGCAGGGTGCGGCGGCGATCCTGCTGTTCGAGGACGCCAACGGCCAGCGGGTCAGCCTGTACCTGCGCTCGCCCGGTGCGCTCTATGCCGAGATGCCCAGTGGCAGCCGCCAGGACGGTGACCTGGAGGCACGCTACTGGTCGCGCAATGGCTACAACTACGCGCTGGTGGGCCCCAGCGGTGACCCGCGCGGTGCGGTGGTGCAGCGGGCGCTTTCGCTGTAAGGGGTGGGCGCTGTGAGGGACGGCCCCGCGCTGGCAGGGCCGGCGCGCTTACATGCCGTTGGTGAAGGCGGGGTTGCTGAAGTCGATGCTGGCGCGCACCGGCTGCAGGGCGGTGGCGTACTTGGCGAGGATGTCCAGGTCGTAGTCCAGGCGGTCGCGGATGCGCTGGTCGTCTTCGCTGGCCACTTCGGTGCCGTTGAGCACCTTCTCCACGCCGCGGACGATCAGGTGTTCGGGCAGGTAGCAGAGGCGGCAGTTCTTGTAGCTGGAGGCGCGCAGCTCGCTGATCGGGTAGCCGCCGCCGATGCCGGAGGAGACGCCCACCAGCAGCCCTGGCTTGTGGGCCAGTTCGGCCTTGCTGGCATAGATGAAGAAGTTCTTGATGGCCGGGCAGGCCATGCCGTTCCACTCGGGGGCGATGATCACCACCGCGTCGGCGGCCTTCAGTTGTTGCTGGAAGCCGGCCCAGGGGCCGGTGTCTTCGGCGGGCCACAGTGGCAGCGGCTGCTGGCCGAGGTCGATGACCGAGGTGCCGGCCTCATCGGCCAGCTTCAGCTCGACCAGGCGTTGGCGGATGAAGCGGGCGACCTTGCCGGACTGGCTGTTGGCGCGGCTGGAACCGGCCACGATGGCGTAGTTGAGCATTGTGTTGTCCTTGCATGAACGGGAATAGGGCGCTTCTAAAAACTACCTGCGTTGTCATCGCTGCGCTAAAAACAGGCTCGTGCGCGAGTTCGATCAAAATGCTCATTTACCGCGCGTAAACTGCGCTTTTTAGCCTGTTTTTGCCTTGCGCTGACTGCCTCGCCTACGTTTTTGGAGGCGCCCAAAGGGGAGAGGCAGGCTAGCGAGCGGCACGCCGGCTAACAAGCGCCGGCGTGCCAGGGCGTGGAGCCGATGGCGTCAGACCTTGAACTGGTCCATCAGGCCCTGCTGGTGGTTGGCCAGGCGGTTGAGGTTCTGGCTGACCTCGGCCGATTCCCGCGCCCGCACCGAGAGGGATTCGGTGACATCGCGGATGGCAGCGACGTTGCGGTTGATCTCCTCGGCCACGGCGCTCTGCTCCTCGGCGGCGCTGGCGATCTGCAGGTTCATGTCGGTGATCACGGTGACGGCATCGCCGATCTTGCGCAGCGAGGCCACCGTCTGGCCGACCTGCTCGACGCTGTTCTGGGCCTGGCGGTGGCTGCTGTGCATGGAACCGACCACTTCGCGGGTGCCGTTCTGCAGACCTTCGATGACCTGGCGGATCTCTTCCACCGAGTCCTGGGTGCGCTTGGCCAGGTTGCGCACCTCGTCGGCGACCACGGCGAAGCCGCGGCCGGCTTCCCCTGCGCGGGCGGCTTCGATGGCGGCGTTGAGCGCCAGCAGGTTGGTCTGTTCGGCGATGGCGCGGATCACTTCCAGCACCGAGCCGATCTGTTCGCTGCTGCTGGAGAGGCCCTGCACTTCCTCCATGGCGGCGCTCATCTCGCTGGCCAACTGCTCGATGGCGCTGGTGGTACGGTCGATCATCGCTAGGCCTTCCTGAGTGGCCAGGTCGGCGCCCCGTGCGGCTTCGGCGGCCTGGGCTGCGCTATGGGCCACGTCGTGGGCAGTGGCGCTCATCTCGTTGGAGGCGGTGGCCACCTGGTCGACTTCCTTGTACTGCTGCTGCATGCCGGCGCTGGTCTGCTCGGCGATGGCGGAGGCCTGGTCGGCAGTGCCCCGGGCGTCCTGCACCGAGCGCTTCACGTCGGAAATGATCGGCTGCAGCTTGTCGAGGAAGCGGTTGAACCAGCCGGCGAGCTCGCCCAGTTCGTCCTGGCGGGCGTACTCCAGGCGGCGGGTGAGGTCGCCTTCGCCGCTGGCGATGTTCTTCAGCATGGCGGCCACGCCGAGGATCGGCCGGGTGACGCCAAGGGCGGTGAGCCACATCAGGCCGAGGCCGATCACGGCGGCGGCGAGACCGATGAGGGCCGAGACCAGGCTGCTGGCGTCGCGCTGGGCATCCAGTTCCTTCTGCAGTTCGATGGCGGGGGCCAGCAGCACCTTGTCCGGCACCTCGAGCAGAACGCTCCAGGGCGAGGCAGTGGGGATCGGCTTGAAGGGCTCCATCACTCGCAGCATGCCGTCCTTGTCAACGTTGCTGGGTTTGCCGCTCTGGAGGGCTGCGGTGAGGGCGGCGGCATCGGCGCCGAAGACAGCGTCGAGCTTCTGACTGAGCTGGCTGACGTCCTTGCTGTGGCCGGCGAGCAGGCCGGCGGGGCTGAGGATGCTGATGTGGGCCTTGCCGTCGTACAGCTCCTGGCTGCCCTGCTGGCTGAGCTGCTGGAGGCTGTCGAGGCTGATGTCCAGGCCCATGACGCCGATGACCTTGCCGTTCTGGAGCAGCGGGAAGGCGATGCTGGTCATGAGGATCTTGCGGTCGCCGACGTCGTCGAAATAAGGCTCCAGCACGCAGGAGTCGCGGGTCTGGATGGGGCAGGTATACCAGGCGTTGTAGGGCGAGCCGCTGGGGCCGGTGCTGCTGTCCTCGAGCATCTTCTCGTCCATGATCTCCAACAGCAGCTCACCCGGTGTGGCCTGGGACCAGTAGAGGGCGAAGCGGCCCTTTTCGTTGCTGCCCAGTTCGCCCTGCTCGAGGAACAGTTCGTCCTTGCCGTCCAGGGCGTCGGGCTCGAATACCAAGTAGAGGCCCAGCAGGCTGGGGTTGGCCTCCAGGCTGGTGCGTACCTGGCGGGTCAGATCCTCTCGCAGGTCGAAGGCATCGAGGAAGCGCTTCTCGGCCTGCTCCTTGAGGAACAGTACCTGGCGGGAGAATCCATTGCCGTATTGATAGGCGTCCATGAAGTAGCGCTGGATGCGGATGGCCTGCAGCTCGCCACGGGCTTGCAGTCGCTGGCGGGCGCTGTGATCGAGCATCTGGGCGCTGGAGGCCTTCACCAGTTCGGCACTGCGCTTGGATTGGTAGAGGGAGGCGCCCACCAGGAGGGTCACGATGGCCAGCAGGCACAAGCCGGCGAGCAGGGTGATCTTCCACTGGATGGAAAGGCGACTGAACGGCATGGTCTTTTCCTTCTTCTCGTCAGACTACAAGGCGGCTATCGGCCGAGTGGCCACTTACTTGATGACGCCGGCCCTGGCGATGGGGCTTCCCAGTGTGAAACCGCAGGCTGCACTTTGCAGCACGCAAGGATTGTGCACGCGATGTTCGGCATTCTGAACGGACACTCGTTTTGACAGTATCGTCCGGTTTCGGCAGAGTACCCGGCTTTTTTCGCCGCTCTCCATGAACGGGGGCGGCCTTCGGGAGAGTGGAATGAATGCAGTGATCGTGGCAGTCGGCGTGATGCTGGTGCTGAGCCTGCTGCGCGTGCACGTGGTGCTGGCGCTGATTCTGGGGGCGCTGGCGGGCGGCCTGCTGGGCGGGCTTGGTGTGGACGGCACGCTGGAAGCCTTCAACAAGGGGCTGGGCGGTGGTGCGACCGTCGCGCTGTCCTACGCGATGCTGGGGGCCTTTGCCGTGGCGATTTCCCGCTCCGGCCTTGCCCATGCTCTGGCCGACCGAGCGTTGGCGCTGGTGGGGCGCCAGGACGGTAACGGCGGCGGTGCTCTGAAGTGGGGCCTGGTATCGCTGTTGCTGGGTGTTGCAATCGCTTCGCAGAACATCCTGCCGATCCACATTGCCTTCATTCCGCTGCTGGTGCCGCCGCTGCTTTACGTGCTGACCCGCCTGCAGATCGACCGCCGCCTGGTGGCTTGCGTCATCACCTTCGGGCTGATCACGCCTTACATGTTCCTGCCGGTGGGCTTCGGCAACATCTTCCTCAACGAGATCCTGCTGGCCAACGTGGCCCGCAGTGGGGCAGATGTCACTGGCGTAAACGTGACCCATGCGATGGCCATCCCGGCGCTGGGCATGGTCGCGGGCCTGCTGATCGCGGTGCTGTTCAGCTACCGGCGCAAGCGCGTCTATGACCTGGCGCGCATCACCGCCGCCGAGCAGGTGGAGGTGACCTACGACCGGCGCAGCCTGCTGGCCGCCGGTGCCGCCATCGTCGCCGCCTTCGTGGTGCAACTGTGGCTGGACTCGATGATCGTCGGCGCACTGGTGGGCTTCCTGCTGTTCTCCGCCAGTGGCGTGGTGCGCTGGCGCCAGGTGGACGGCCTGTTCACCGAGGGCATGAAGATGATGGCGATGATCGGCTTCATCATGATCGCCGCCGCCGGCTTCGCCGAGGTGATGCGTGCCACCGGCCAGGTGAACACCCTGGTGGAGGCCTCCGCCGGGCTGATCGGCAACAGCAAGGCGCTTGGTGCGCTGCTGATGCTGCTGGTGGGGCTGCTGGTGACCATGGGCATCGGCTCGTCCTTCTCCACGGTGCCGATCATCGCGGCGATCTTCGTGCCGCTGTGCCTGCAACTGGGTTTCAGCCCGCTGGCCATCGTCTCCATCGTCGGCACCGCCGGTGCCTTGGGAGATGCCGGCTCGCCGGCCTCCGATTCGACCCTGGGCCCTACCTCCGGCCTCAACGTGGACGGCCAGCACCACCACATCTGGGACACCGTGGTACCCACCTTCCTGCATTACAACCTGCCCCTGCTGGCCTTCGGCTGGCTGGCGGCCATGGTGCTGTGACGGAGCGCTCGTTCCGCCGCTTTTTTTCTCACGATTCGCTATAGCTAATGAAGGGGCAGCCGATACGTCGGCTGTCCCCTTTCGTTTTCCCGGTCTGCCGCCCTGAGGAATGGATACATGCGCCTGACACTCAAAACCAAGGTCCTGCTGCTGGCGCTCGCGCCAGTCATCCTGTTCGCCGTCGTGCTCAGCGGCGCGGCAGCCAAGGTCCTGCTGAGCCTCGCCGAGGGTGAGGTGAAGGAAACCCGCGAGCGTCTGATCGATGAGAATCGCCGGGAGCTGCAGCATTACATGCAGATCGCCCTGGGCTCGGTGCAGATGCTCTACGACGCGTCGGCCGCCAATGACATGGCGAGCCGCGAGAAGGCCATCGAGATCCTGAAGAAGATCAAGTACGGCAAGGACAGCTACTTCTTCGCCTACGACTCCCAGGTGATCCGCCTGTTCCGTGGCGACAGTCCGGTGGACGTAGGCAAGAGCTTCTCCGGTCGCAAGGACGTCAACGGCGTGGCCGTGAACGATGAACTGGTCCGGGTCGCCAAGGACGACAGCCGTTATGTCTTCTACAGCTCGCCCTTGCCGGGCAACGAGAGCGTGCAGGTACCCAAGCTCGCCTATAGCTATTACCTGCCCAAGTGGGACATGGCCCTGGGCACGGCGGTGAATCTCGACGGTGTCGAGGCTCAGGTGGCCGAGGTGCAGGAGGCGATCGACGCGCGCATCAGCACCATCCTCACCAGCATCGTGGTGATTGCGGTGATCCTGCTGGTGGTGTTCGGCATCGTCGGCACGACCCTGGCCAACGCCTTCCTCCGTCCGTTGCAGCAGATCAAGGCCAACCTTGACGACATCGCCGCCGGTGACGGCGACCTGACTCATCGCCTGCCGATCAACAGCCAGGACGAACTGGGCGAACTGGCCGGTTCCTTCAACCGCTTCGTCGAGAAGATCCACGGTCTGGTGCGCCAGATCGTTGAGATGACCGTGCAGCTCACCGGCCTGGTGGACCAGGTCTCCGCCCAGGCCCACCGCTCCGAGCAGGCCATGGAGCGCCAACGCCACGAGACCGACCAGGTGGCCACCGCCATCAACGAGATGAGCGCTGCCGCGCACGAGGTGGCCCAGAGTGCTCAGGGCGCCGCCGAAGCCGCGCAGAAAACCGATCAGGAAGGCCAGGCCGCCAAGCGCGTGGTGGACGGCAGCATCACCCGTATCCATTCGCTGGTGGGCGACATCCGTGAGAGCGGCGTGTCCCTGGACAGCCTGCAGCAGGACGTGCAGTCCATCGTCAGCGTGCTCGGGGTGATCCGCTCCATCGCCGAGCAGACCAACCTGCTGGCGCTCAACGCCGCCATCGAAGCCGCCCGTGCGGGCGAGGCCGGTCGCGGCTTCGCCGTGGTGGCCGATGAGGTGCGTGCCCTGGCCAGCCGCACCCAGCAGAGCACCCAGGAAATCCAGGGCATGATCGACCGCCTGCAGCAGGGCACCCAGGACGCGGTGACCGCCATGCGCCGCTCCAGCGATGCCGGCGAGGTCACCAGTGAGCAGGCCAACCAGGCTGGCGCCTCGCTGGACGCCATTGCCGGGCTGATCGGCACCATCAATGCCATGAACGCGCAGATCGCCAGCGCTGCCGAGGAGCAGACGGCGGTGGCCGAGGAGATCAACCGCAGCGTGCACCAGATCGCTGTCGCCGTGGACAGCGTCGCCGACGACACCCGCCAGGGTGCCGAGACCGCCCGCTCCCTGGCTGCCCTGGGCGACCGTCTGGGCGCGCTGGTGCGTCAGTTCCGTATCTGATCGCCAACCTGTTCGGCTCGGGACGCGAAGCCATTCGCGTTCCGGGCTGAAGCCCGGGCCAAGGTAAATCCACCTCGGGTCAGTGCTTTTGGGTGCTGCACCTGCAAAGTCTTCGCACTTTGTATCGGTACTGGCGGACTAAACCGGTAATCCCACTGGATACCGCCCGCCCATGTCCGCCTCCCGCTATCCCCTCGAACTCCGCTCGCTGATCCTGCTGCTGGTGCTGGTCTCCCTGGCCTTCATCTGGATTCTCCTGCCGTTCTACGGCGCCGCGTTCTGGGCGGTGGTGCTGACAGTGGTGTTCGCGCCGCTGCAGCGCCGCCTGGCCCTGCGCCTGGGCGGGCGAGGCAACCTGTCGGCGCTGCTGACCCTGGGGGTGTGCCTGCTGGTGGCGATCATCCCGGTGTGCCTGATCGGCCTGCTGCTGGTGCAGCAGGGGGCCGACCTGTATAGCCGGCTGGAGTCCGGCGAGCTGGACCTTGGCATGTACCTGGAGCGCTTCATCGATCTGCTTCCGCAGGCGTTGCAGCAGCACCTCGGCCGCTTTGGCCTGGACAACCTGAACGACCTGCGTGACCGCCTGGTGAGTGCCGCTACCCAGGGCAGCCAATTCCTCGCGACCCAGGCGTTCTCCATCGGGCAGGACACTTTCCAGGTGGTGATCAGCTTCTTCCTGATGCTCTACCTGCTGTTCTTCTTCCTCCGCGATGGCCCGGAAATCGTGCGGCACATCCGCACGGCGCTGCCCCTGGCCGATCACCACAAGCGCCGCCTGCAACTGAAGTTCACCCGTGTGGTCCGGGCGACGGTCAAGGGCAACGTGGTGGTGGCGGTGATCCAGGGCGGGTTGGGCGGCGTGGTGTTCTGGCTGCTGGGCATCCCCAGCGCATTGCTCTGGGGCGTGCTGATGGCCTTCCTGTCCCTGCTGCCGGCGGTGGGCTCGGGACTGATCTGGGCGCCGGTGGCGGCCTGGCTGATGCTCAGTGGCGAGCTCTGGCAGGGCGCGGTGCTGGTGCTCGCAGGCGTGCTGGTGATCGGCATGGTGGACAACCTGCTGCGGCCGATCCTGGTGGGCAAGGATACGCGCATGCCGGACTACCTGGTGCTGCTCTCCACCCTGGGTGGGATTTCGCTGTTCGGCCTCAATGGCTTCGTCATCGGGCCGTTGGTGGCAGCGTTGTTCATAGCCAGTTGGGGGTTGTACGTCAGCACCCGTCGGCGGGTCCGCCTGCCTTAAGGCGCCGCCCGCAGGCGGCGGAAGGTAAGGCTGATACGCGGGCCGACGGCTGCGGTCCGGGGGATGGCGTGCAGCCAGTGGGCCTGGACGGCCTGGTCCATGTAGAGCAAGGAGCCGGAAGGTAGCGTCCAGGCCACTTCGTGCTCGCGGTCGGCCTTGCTGCGGAAGCGGATCTCGCGGGAGTCCCCGAGGGAGAGGATGGCCACCCCCGTGCCGGGCTCCAGCACCTCGCACTCATCGGAATGAAAGCCCATGGATGACTGGCCGTCCTCGTAGAGGTTGAGCAGGCAGTTGTTGGCAGAGAAGCCAATGACCGGCTGCAGGCGCTCGCCAAGCCATTGGGCCCAGGCCGGCAGTGGCGTGGCGGGGTAGTTAATCTGCGAGTAGTTGTAGGCGACCCCGTAGCTGGCAGTGCGCCGCGCGCGCATCCGGGTGTCCCAGGTGACCGTTTCGAGCAGTTGATGCAAGTGCCTGTCCGGCTCGTCGAGGAAATCGGGGATGAACAGCAGGTCGGGTCTTGGGTGCACGGCTTCGTCCTTGATGGGGCGGCTGCAGGGTTGCCCGCTGGAGCAGGCTGCCGATGATGCCGGGACTTGCCGGCTGGCGCCATGGTCTTGCTGGTCTCACCTGCCTGGAGGCGGAAGGGGAGAGCACCCCGAGGTGAACAGGTATGAAAAAGCCCGGCATTCGCCGGGCTTTTTCGTCACTGCCGTGGGGCACTCAGTGGCCGAGTGCGACCAGGCCGGAGTGCTGGACCAGGTCCAGCAACGGCTGCGGGTAGACGCCGAGCACGAAGGTGAGCAGGGCGACGATCAGCAGCATGATGCCGCCGGCGCGCTGGGCCCAGTGCAGGTCGGCGTCGTGACGACGCAGGTTCGGCTCCACCAGGAACAGCGTGACCATGACCCGCAGGTAATAGAACACGCCGATGGCGCTGCCCAGGATCATCACGCCCAGCAGTAGCCAGAGGTGGGATTCGACACCGGCGGCGATGACGAAGAACTTGCCGATGAAGCCTGCGGTGAGCGGAATGCCGGCGAGCGACAGCATCATCACGGTGAGCACGGCGGTCAGGTACGGACGGCGCCAGAACAGGCCGCGGTATTCGTACAGGGCGTCACAGTCACGGCCGTTGTAGGGCGTGGACATCAGCGTCACCACACCGAACGCACCCAGGCTGGTGAGCACGTAGGTGGCCAGGTAGACGCCGATGGCCTCCACGGCCATGCCCTTGGTGGCGATCAGGGCGATCAGCAGGTAGCCGAAGTGGGCGATAGAGGAGTATCCCAGCAGGCGCTTGATGTTGCTTTGCAACAGGGCCAGCAGGTTGCCGAACAGGATCGAGGCGATGGCGATGGCGGCCAGCAGGTCGTTCAGCCAGCCACCGGCGGTGGCCGGGGAGATCTGGTAAAGGCGAACCAGCACGGCGAACACGGCGACCTTGCTGGCGGTGGCCAGGAAGGCCGACACCGGTGCCGGGGAGCCTTCGTAGACGTCCGGCGTCCAGAGGTGGAAGGGCACCAGGGACAGCTTGAACGCCAGGCCGACCAGCATCATGCCGATGCCCAGTTGCACCAGACCTCCGGGAACGCCCTGGCCGGAGAACTTGGCGCCGATGCCGGCGAAGCTCAGGGTGCCGGCGTCGGCGTAGAGCAGGGCCATGCCGAACAGCAGGAAGGCGGAACCGGCGGCCGAAAGCACCATGTATTTGATGCCGGCTTCCAGCGAGCGCTTGTTGAAGAAGGCGTAGGCCACCATGCCGTAGACCGGCACCGACAGCAGCTCCAGGCCGATGAACAGGCCGGCCATGTGCTGCGCGGTGACCAGCACCAGGCCACCGCAGGCGGACAGGAGGATCAGCAGGTACATCTCCTCGCGGTTGCCCGGGTAGCCCTGGCCGGTGTTGCCGCCCAGATAGGCGTGGATCAGAGTGACGCACGCCAGGGTGGAGGCCAGTACCAGCGCCATGTAGTAGCAGCCGAAGGTGTCGACCTTCAGCAGCGGGGTCACCTCGATGGGGGTGACGCCCAACGCCGGGATGATGGCCAGCAGGGCGGCGTTGAGGCCGACCACCGACAGGCCGAAGGTCAGGGTGTGGTTACGCTTCCAGGCCACGGCCAGCATCACTGCGACGACAGTGGCGCAGGCAACCAGCAGCGGCAGCAGGGCGATCAGGTGTTGAGTCGTGAATTCCACAGCGTGATGTTCCATGACAGCTACCGGGCCGAGGCGAGTTGGGTGAAGGCGGCGTCCATCCACTGCTGCACGCCGTGCATGCTGGCAGCGGAGGTGTCCAGCACCGGTTGCGGGTAGACGCCCAGGAGGATCAGCAGCGCGGCGAGGCCGAGCACCATGATCAGTTCGCGGGGCTTGAGGCCCTGCAACGGGGCGTCGGACTTGGCGGCACCGAAGTGGGCGCGGTGGATCATGATCAGCGAGTAGACCGAGCCGAACACCAGGCCGGTGGCGGCGATGATGGTCACCCACATGGCTTTCTCGAAGGAGCCCAGGAGTATCAGGAACTCGCCCACGAAGTTGCCGGTGCCGGGCAGGCCGAGGGCTGCGGCAGCGAAGAACAGGCTGATGGCCGGCAGATAGGGCATGCGGCTCCAGATGCCACCCATCTGGCGCATGTCACGGGTGTGCAGGCGCTCGTACAGTTGGCCACAGAGGATGAACAGCGCGGCGGCGGACAGGCCGTGGGCCATCATCTGCACCACTGCACCCTGCAGTGCGATCTGGCTGCCGGAGTAGATGGCGATCAGCACGAAGCCCATGTGGGACACGCTGGAGAACGCCACCAGGCGCTTGATATCGGTCTGCGCGAAGGAGAGCAGGGCGCCGTAGACGATGGCGAACACGCCGAGCCAGTGGGCGATGGGCGCGAACTCGGCCGAGGCGTTGGGGAACAGCGGCAGGGCGAAGCGCATCAGGCCGTAGGCGGCGGTCTTCAGCAGGATGCCGGCCAGGTCCACGGAGCCCGCAGTGGGCGCCTGGGCGTGGGCATCCGGCAGCCAGGAGTGGAACGGCACCACCGGGAACTTCACCGCGAAGGCGATGAAGAAGCCCAGCATCAGCAGGTACTCGGCGGTGGGCGTGAGCGGCGTCTTCAGCAGGTCGGCGTAGTTGAAGGTCAGCACGCCGGTGGCGTTGTAGTGCACCAGCACCAGGCCGAGGATCGCCACCAGCATCACCAGGCCGCTGGCCTGGGTGAAGATGAAGAACTTGGTGGCGGCGTAGATGCGGGTCTTGCCCTTGCTGCCGCTGTGACCCCAGAGCGCGATGAGGAAGTACATCGGCACCAGCATCATTTCCCAGAAGAAGAAGAACAGGAACAGATCGACGGCCAGGAACACGCCGACCACGCCGCCGAGGATCCACATCAGGTTGAGGTGGAAGAAGCCGACGCGGTTCTGGATTTCGTTCCAGGAGCACAGCACGGACAGCACGCCGAGCAGGCCGGTGAGGGTCACCATCAGCACCGACAGGCCATCCATCGCAAGGTGGATGGTGATGCCGAAGCGCTCGATCCAGTTGACCTTGAACTCGTGCGCCCAGACCGGATCGGCACCCGGGGCGGGGGCCAGGTTGAAGTTGCCGGTGGCCCACAGCCAGAGGCCGAGGCCGAACAGCAGGGACATGGTCAGCAGCGCAATCCAGCGCGGCAGGGTGGTGCCGAAGCGCTCACCTTGCCAGCACAGCAGGCCGCCGATGAAGGGAATCAGGATTAGCCAGGGCAGAATCATGACGGGCTCAATTCCTTAAGAAGATTCAGGTCAGCAGCACGGCGCCGAGCACCAGCACGGCACCACCCACCAGGGAGACCGCGTACCAGCGGAGCTGGCCGGTCTGGCTGCTGCTCAGCATGCCGTTGCCGCCACGAACGAGGCGCGGGATCAGGCTGATGCCGGAGTCGATCGGGTCGTTGCCCAGCAGGCGGGTGGCCAGCAGGTAGGGCTTGACGAACAGTTTGTCGTAGAGCCAGTCGAAGCCCCAGGCGGCGTACCACCAGGCCCCGAGGAAGCGGCCCGGCGCACTCTGGGCGACAGCGCTGACGAAGCGACGCTTGCCGAGGAAGAGCAGGGCGGCCAGCAGGATGCCCGCCAGGGCGATGGCGCCCGAGGCGATTTCCAGGCTGTGCTTGGCTTCGCCACCGGCATGGCCGACGCTCTGCGGCAGCACGCCGGCCAGCGGCGGAGTGATCAGCGCACCGATGAAGGTGGACAGCACGATCAGCACCGACAGCGGCAGCCAGTGGGCCACACCATGGCCGGCATGGGCCTCGGTCTTCGCTTCGCCGTGGAAGGCGATGAAGATCAGGCGGAAGGTGTAGATCGAGGTCAGGAAGGCACCGGCCAGGCCTGCGTAGAGCAGCCACTGGTGACCGCTGGCGAAGGCTTCCCAGAGGATCTCGTCCTTGGAGTAGAAGCCCGCGGTGACCAGGGGCAGTGCCGCCAGGGCCGCGCCGCCGACGATGAAGCTGGCGTAGGCGAGGGGGAGCTTCTTCCACAGGCCGCCCATCTTGAAGATGTTCTGCTCGTGGTGACAGGCGTTGATCACCGCACCGGAGGCGAGGAACAGCAGGGCCTTGAAGAAGGCGTGGGTCATCAGGTGGAAGATCGCCGCATCCCATGCCCCCACGCCCAGAGCGAGGAACATGTAGCCGATCTGGCTCATGGTGGAGTAGGCGAGGATGCGCTTGATGTCGGTCTGCACCAGCGCGGCGAAGCCGGCCAGCACCAGGGTGACGCCACCGACGATGCCCACCAGTTCGAGGATCTCGGGGGTGAGCAGGAACAGGCCGTGGGTCCGGGCGATCAGGTAGACGCCCGCGGTGACCATGGTGGCCGCGTGGATCAGTGCGGAAACCGGGGTCGGGCCGGCCATGGCGTCGGCCAGCCAGGTCTGCAGCGGCAGTTGGGCGGATTTGCCCACGGCGCCGCCGAGCAGCATCAGGGTGGCGAACCACAGCCAGCTGTCACCGGCCACGTACTTCTCGGGTGCCAGCTTCATCAGCTCCTGGATGTTCAGGGTGCCGAGGTGCATGAACAGGATGAACAGGCCGATGGCCATGAACACGTCGCCGATGCGGGTGACGATGAAGGCCTTGAGCGCGGCGTTACCGTTGTTCGGGTTGCTGTAGTAGAAACCGATCAGCAGGTAGGAGCACAGGCCCACGCCTTCCCAGCCGAAGTACAGGAACAGCAGGTTATCGCCCAGCACCAGGAACAGCATGCTGGTGATGAACAGGTTGGTGTAGGAGAAGAAGCGCGAGTAGCCCTCTTCACCGCGCATGTACCAGGAGGCGAACAGGTGGATCAGGAAGCCGACGCCGGTGACCACGCCGAGCATGGTGACCGAGAGGCCGTCCAGGTAGAGCGTGAAGCTGGGCGCGAAGTTGTTCACGCTCATCCACTGCCAGAGCACCTGGGTGTAGACACCGCCTTCCGGCGGCGACACGTGGAACTGCCAGATGACCCAGGCCGCCGTGAGCGCGGAGAGGCCGACGGAGCCGACGCCGATCACGGCGGAGGCGTTTTCGGAGAGACGCCCGCGGGAGAACGACAGGACGAACCAGCCGAGCAGCGGGAACAGGAAGGTCAGGAATAGAAGGTTCATCCGCGCATCTCGCTGGCAGCGTCGATATCGAGGGTGTGGAAGCGGCGATACAGTTGCAGCAGGATCGCAAGGCCGATGCTGGCCTCGGCGGCTGCGAGGGTGATCACCAGAATGAACATGATCTGGCCGTCGGCCTGGGCCCAGCGGGCACCGGCGACCACGAAGGCCAAGGCGGCCGAGTTCATCATCACTTCCAGGCTCATCAGGACGAAGAGGATGTTACGGCGCACCATCAGGCCGGCGAGCCCAAGGGCGAAGAGGATGCCGGCGACAGCGAGCCCGTGTTCCAGTGGGATTGCACTCATGGCATTACTCCTTCGCTTCGTGGCGGCCGAGGTGGTAGGCCGCGACCAGTGCCGCCAGCAGCAGCATGGACGCCAGCTCCACCGCCAGCAGGTAAGGGCCGAACAGGCTGATGCCGACGGCTTTCGCGTCCACGGTGGTGTGGCCGATTGCAGCGCCGCTCTGCTGGCTGAACAGCACGTACAGCAGCTCGGCCAGCAGGGCGAAGGAGAGGGCGGCAGGGCTGACCCAGATCCCGGGCGTGAGCCACTTGCGCTCCTGCTCCACCACGGCCGGGCCGAGGTTGAGCATCATCACCACGAAGACGAAGAGCACCATGATGGCGCCAGCGTAGACGATGATCTCCAGGGCACCGGCGAAGGGCGCACCCAGGGCGAAGAAGCACATCGATACCGCCAGCAGCGAGACGATGAGGTAGAGCAGGGCATGCACCGGGTTGGTGTTGGTGATCACCCGCAGGGTGGACACCACGGCGACGCCGGCAGCGAAATAGAAAGCGAATTCCACGCAACGTCTCCTTAGGGCAGCAGGCTCTTCACGTTGATCGGTTCGGCCTCGTTCTGCGCGGCACCTTTCGGTTTGCCGGCAATGGCCATGCCCGCCACGCGATAGAAGTTGTAGTCCGGGTTCTTGCCGGGGCCGGAGATCAGCAGGTCTTCCTTCTCGTAGACCAGGTCCTGGCGCTTGTACTCGCCCATCTCGAAATCCGGCGTCAGCTGGATCGCGGTGGTGGGGCAGGCTTCTTCGCACAGGCCGCAGAAGATGCAGCGGGAGAAGTTGATGCGGAAGAACTCGGGGTACCAGCGCCCGTCTTCGGTCTCGGCCTTCTGCAGCGAGATGCAGCCGACCGGGCAGGCCACGGCGCACAGGTTGCAGGCCACGCAGCGTTCTTCGCCGTCGGGGTCGCGGGTCAGCACGATGCGGCCGCGGTAGCGCGGCGGCAGGTACACGGGCTCTTCGGGGTATTGCAGGGTGTCACGCTTGCGGAAGCCGTGGGAGAACACCATCACCAGGCTGCGAAGCTGGGTGAAGGTGCCGGCTACCACGTCATAGATGTACTTGATCATGGGCTTCTCCTTACTGGACCGCGAGCACGACGGCGCCGGTCACCAGCAGGTTGATCAGGGTCAGCGGGAGGCAGAACTTCCAGCTGAAGGCCATCACCTGGTCATAGCGCGGACGCGGGATCGACGCGCGGAGCAGGATGAACAGCATGATGAAGAAGGCGGTCTTCAGGGCGAACCAGATGAACGGGATCTGCGGCAGGATGCCGAAGGGGCCGTGCCAACCGCCGAAGAACAGGGTGACCAGCAGCGCGGACACCAGCACGATGCCGATGTACTCGCCGACGAAGAACATGCCCCATTTCATGCCGGCGTACTCGATGTGGTAGCCGTCGGCCAGTTCCTGTTCCGCTTCCGGCTGGTCGAAGGGGTGACGGTGGGTCACTGCGACGCCGGCGATGAAGAAAGTACAGAAGCCGAAGAACTGCGGAATGATGAACCACAGGTGCTGGGCCTGGTATTCGACGATGTCGCGCAGGTTGAACGAGCCGACCTGGGCGACGATACCCATCAGCGACAGGGCCAGGAACACCTCGTAGGAGACGGTCTGGGCCGAGGCGCGCAGGCTGCCGAGCAGGGCGAACTTGTTGTTGCTCGACCAGCCGGCGAAGAGCACCGCGTACACGGTGATGCCGGCCATGGCGAAGAAGAACAGGATGCCGATGTTCAGGTCGGCGACGCCCCAGGTGGGGGTGATCGGCACCACGGCGAAGGCGATGAGCAGGGCGCTCATGGCGATCACCGGCGCCAGGGTGAAGATCATCTTGTCGGCGAACGGGGGCGTCCAGTCTTCCTTGAAGAACATCTTCAGCATGTCGGCGGCGATCTGGAACATGCCGAACGGGCCGACGCGGTTGGGGCCGTAGCGATCCTGCCACCAGCCCAGCAGGCGTCGTTCGACGAAGCTCAGCAGGGCGCCGCAGACGACCACGGCAAGCAGGATGACGATGGCCTTGACCACCGCGATGATGACGTCGATCACCTCGGGAGTGAGCCAGCTCATTGCGCGGCCTCCTGCAGCAGGGTGACGGTGGCGCCAGCGACGGCGCCCGGGATGCCCGGCAGACCGGCTGGCAGGCCCACCAGGCCGACGGCCAGCTCTTCGCGTACTTGCAGCGGCAGGCGCAGGGCCTGGCCGTTGACCCGAACGATCAGGTGAGCGCCATCGTTGACGCCGAGGCGGTCCGCCTCGGACTTTGCCAGGGCCACGTAGGCCTCGGGCATACGCGCCTGGATCGGCGCGGCGCGGGAGGAGTTCTCCTCGCTGCCGAACAGGTGATGCAGCGGGACGACCTGCCAGGTACCTTGCACCGGGTTGAACGGCGCGGCGACGCTGAACCAGGGCAGGGGATTGCCCTTGGCCTCGATCAGGCGCACGCCCGGGTCACCGGCACGCAGGTGGCCGCCGACTTCGTCCTGGAACTTGTTCCAGGCCTGGGGCGAGTTCCAGCCGGGCGACCAGGCGAAGGGGATCTGCTGACGGGGCTCGGCACTGCCGGCGTAGCCTTCCATGGAGAAGGCGAACGGGGAGTCCTGGTCCTGCGGCTGGCGCGGCTCGTGCACGCTGATGTTGGCGCGCATGGCGGTACGACCGCTGTAGCGGTGCGGCTCGCGGGCCAGCTTGAGGCCCTTGATGCGGAACGAGGCGCTGGGCGCGGCGTCGCGGATCGAGGCCAGTTGGTTGTTGCTGTCGGCGACGGCGGCGGTGACCTGGTCCAGTTGGGTCCAGTCGACGGACTTGCCTTCCAGGGTGCTGTGCAGAGCATGCAGCCAGCGCCAGCCCTCGCGAACGAGGATGTTGGCGTCGTAATAGGTCGGGTCGTAGACCTGGAAGAAGCGCTGGGCGCGGCCTTCCTGGCTGACCAGGGTGCCGTCGCCTTCGGCGAAGCTGGCGGCCGGCAGCACAAGATGGGCGCGCTCGACGGTCGCGGTCTGCTGGTGGTCGGCGACGATCACCACCTTGGCGGCGGCCAGGGCGGCGTCCACCTTGGCGGTGTCGGCACGGCGGTAGAGGTCGTTCTCGAGGACGACGACCGCGTCGGCCTGGCCGGAGATCAGGGCCTCCAGGGCTGCGTCCAGGGATTCACCGCCGAACAGGGCCAGGCCCATGCTGTTGGCTTCCGGTACCACCAGGCTGATGGAGCCGTTCTTCTCGCGGTTCTTCAGGGCGCTGGCGATGTTCGCGGCGGCTTCGATGAGGGCTTTTTCGCCCAGGGAAGCGCCGGAGACGATCAGCGGGCGCTTGGCGGCCAGCAGGGCATTGGCAATGCGCTGGACCAGCTCGCGGGCCTCGGCCTCCAGCCCTTCCACGGCGGGTGCGCTTGGGTCGATGGCGTGGGCCACGGCGAAGCCGATGCGGGCCAGGTCAGCCGGGGCGGCATGCACGCTTTCGGTGGCGACGTCGTCGAGGCGGGTCTCGGTGACGCTGGCGATGAACAGCGGGTTCAGGGCGTGCTGGGCGACGTTCTGCACGGCGGCCATGTGCCAGTCCTGGATCTTCATCGAGGCGGCGATCTCGGTGGCCTTGCCCTTGACCGACTGGCGCAGGGCCAGGGCGACGCGCGCGGCGGTCTGGGTGAGGTCTTCGCCGAGGACGAAGACGGCGTCGTGGCTTTCGATATCACGCAGGGTGGGCACCGGCAGCGGGCCGTTCTGCAGGATGTCGCGGATCAGGCGGATGTTTTCCAGTTCGCCGGCAGCGATGCCGGAGTAGTAGCTGGCTTCGCCCACCAGTTCACGCAGGGCGAAGTTGGACTCCAGGCTGGCGCGCGGCGAGCCGATGCCGATCACGCGCTTGCCCTTGAGCAGTTCGGCGGCCTTGTCCAACGCGGCGTCGAGCCCCAGCTTCTGGGTGCCGAACAGCGGTTGGCGCGGGCGATCTTCACGGTTGACGTAGCCGTAGCCGAAACGGCCGCGGTCGCAGAGGAAGTACTGGTTCACCGAGCCGTTGAAGCGGTTCTCGATGCGGCGGATCTCGCCGTAGCGCTCACCGGGGCTGATGTTGCAGCCGCTGGAGCAGCCGTGGCAGATGCTCGGGGCGAACTGCATGTCCCACTTGCGGTTGTAGCGCTCGGAGTGGGTCTTGTCGGTGAACACACCGGTCGGGCAGACCTCGACCAGGTTGCCGGAGAATTCGCTCTCCAGGGTGCCGTCCTCGACACGTCCGAAGTAGACGTTGTCGTGGGCGCCGTAGACGCCCAGGTCGGTGCCGCCGGCGTAGTCCTTGTAGTAGCGCACGCAGCGGTAGCAGGCGATGCAGCGGTTCATCTCGTGGGCGATGAACGGGCCGAGTTCCTGGTTCTGGTGGGTGCGCTTGGTGAAGCGGTAGCGACGGGCGTTGTGGCCGGTCATCACCGTCATGTCCTGCAGGTGGCAGTGACCGCCTTCCTCGCACACAGGGCAGTCGTGCGGGTGGTTGGTCATCAGCCATTCGACGACGCTGGCGCGGAACTGCTTCGCCTCTTCGTCCTCGATGGAGATCCAGGTGTTGTCAGTGGCAGGGGTCATGCAGGACATGACGAGGCGACCGCGTTTGTCGTTTTCGTCGGTGTACTGCTTGACCGCGCACTGGCGGCAGGCGCCGACGCTACCGAGCGCCGGGTGCCAGCAGAAGTAGGGGATGTCGAGTCCGAGTGACAGACAGGCCTGCAGGAGGTTGTCTGCACCATCGACTTCGAGCGTCTTGCCGTCTACGTGGATAGTGGCCATGGTTCAGTCTTCATCTGCCCGTTACCGGGCTTGGCTAATGGAATCTGGTTGCGATCGGGGCCGCTTGTGGCAGCCGCCAACCGTCGGAACTGGCTCTTATGCGCCGACCACTTCGGGTCGGTTCGCCGGTGCGTTGCGGGCAATGCCTGCCTCGAACTCCGGTCGGAAATACTTCAGCGCGCTACCCAGTGGCTCGACGGCACCCGGTGCGTGGGCGCAGAAGGTCTTGCCTGGGCCGAGGAAATTCACCAGGCCTTCCAGGGTCTCCAGGTCGCCGGCCTGACCCTCGCCGCGCTCGAGGGCGCGCAGGACCTTGACGCTCCAGGGCAGACCATCCCGGCAGGGGGTGCACCAGCCACAGGACTCGCGGGCGAAGAACTCTTCCATGTTGCGCAGCAGCGAGACCATGTTGATGCTGTCGTCCACGGCGAGCGCCAGGCCGGTGCCCATGCGGGTGCCGACCTTGGCGATGCCGGCGGCGTACATGGAGGCATCCAGATGCTCGGGCAGCAGGAAACCGGTGCCGGCGCCGCCGGGCTGCCAGGCCTTCAGCTTGAAGCCGTCGCGCATGCCGCCAGCGTAGTCCTCGAACAGCTCGCGGGCGCTGACGCCGAAGGGCAGTTCCCAGAGGCCGGGGTTCTTCACCTTGCCGGAGAAGCCCATGAGCTTGGTGCCCATGTCTTCGCTGCCCGGGCGGGCGAGTCCCTTGTACCAGTCCACGCCGTTGGCAACGATCGCCGGGACGTTGCACAGGGTCTCGACGTTGTTGACGCAGGTGGGCTTGCCCCAGACGCCGACGGCGGCGGGGAAGGGCGGCTTGGCGCGGGGGTTGGCGCGGCGGCCTTCGAGGGAGTTGATCAGGGCAGTTTCTTCACCGCAGATGTAGCGGCCGGCGCCCGTGTGGACGAACAGCTCGAAGTCGAAGCCCGACCCGAGGATGTTCTTGCCCAGCAGGCCGGCGGCCTTGGCTTCGTCGATGGCGCGGTTGAGGTTGCGGGCGGCGTCGACGTACTCGCCACGCAGGAAGATGTAGCCGCGATAGGCCTTGAGGGCGCGGGCGCTGATCAGCATGCCTTCCACCAGCAGGTGGGGCAGTTGCTCCATCAGCAGGCGGTCCTTCCAGGTGTTGGGCTCCATTTCATCCGCGTTGCACAGCAGGTAGCGGATGTTCATGGATTCGTCGGCGGGCATCAGGCCCCACTTCACGCCGGTGGGGAAGCCTGCACCGCCACGGCCCTTGAGGCCGGAGTCCTTGACCTGCTGGACGATGTCGGCCTGGGCCATCTCGCCCAGAGCCTTGCGTGCCGCCGCGTAGCCGTTCTTCTGCTGGTATTCCTCGAGCCAGACGGGCTGGGCGTCTTCACGCAGGCGCCAGGTCAGCGGGTGCGTCTCGGCGCTGCGCTGGATGCGGTTGGCCGGTCCTACGGAGGTGAGGGTGCTCATTGATAGGCCTCCAGCAGTTGCGCGACGCCCTCGGCGCTGACGTTGCCGAAGGTGTCGTCGTCGATCATCAGAGCCGGCGCCTTGTCGCAGTTGCCCAGGCAGCACACCGGCAGCAGCGTGAAGCGGTTGTCGGCGGTGGTCTGGCCAAGCCCGATGCCGAGCTGCTCCTGGATACGGCCCAGCACGGATTCATGGCCACCGATGAAGCAGGTCATGCTGTCGCACACGCGGATCACGTGGCGGCCGACCGGCTGGCGGAATATCTGGCTGTAGAAGGTGGCAACGCCTTCGACGTCGCTGGCAGGGATGCCGAGGATCTCGCCGATGGCGTCGGCGGCGCCATCCGGCACCCAGCCACGCTCCTTCTGGACGATCTTGAGGGCTTCGATGGACGCCGCGCGCGGGTCCTCGTAATGGTGCATTTCGTGCTCGATGGCCGAGCGCTCGGTTTCGCTGAGGACGAAACGGTCGGTCTGGATAATGCTCATGTCAGCGGTCCACGTCAGCCATAACGAAGTCGATACTGCCCAGATAGGCGATCAGGTCGGCCACCATGCTGCCGCGGATCACTGAGGGGATCTGTTGCAGGTGAGGGAAGCTGGGCGTCCGGATCCGGGTGCGGTAGCTCATGGTGCTGCCGTCGCTCGTCAGGTAGTAGCTGTTGATGCCCTTGGTCGCCTCGATCATCTGGAAGGCTTCGTTGGCCGGCATGACCGGGCCCCAGGAAACCTGCAGGAAGTGGGTGATCAGGGTTTCGATGTGCTGCAGCGTGCGCTCTTTCGGTGGCGGCGTGGTCAGCGGGTGGTCAGCTTTGTAGGGGCCTTCCGGCATGTTTTTCAGGCACTGGTCGATGATGCGGATACTCTGGCGCATCTCTTCCACGCGGACCATGCAGCGGTCGTAGGCATCGCCGTTGTGGGCCAGCGGGACTTCGAATTCGAAGTTCTCGTAGCCGGAGTAGGGGCGAGCCTTGCGCAGGTCGAAATCGCAGCCGGTGGCACGTAGGCCGGCACCGGTGGTGCCCCATTCCAGGGCTTCCTTGGTGTTGTACTGGGCGACGCCGATGGTCCGGCCTTTGAGAATGCTGTTCTGCAGGGCGGCCTTGGTGTACTCGTCCAGGCGCTTGGGTAGCCAGTCGACGAACTCCTTGACCAGCTTGTCCCAGCCGCGCGGCAGGTCATGGGCGACACCGCCGATGCGGTACCAGGCCGGGTGCAGGCGGAAGCCGGTGATGGCCTCGATGACCTTGTAGGCGCGCTGGCGGTCGGTGAAGGTGAAGAACACCGGCGTCATGGCGCCCACGTCCTGGATATAGGTGCCCAGGAACAGCAGGTGGCTGGTAATGCGGAAGAACTCGGCCAGCATGATGCGGATGGTGTCGACCTTCTGCGGTACCTGGATGCCGGCGAGCTTCTCGACAGCCAGTACGTACGGCAGGTTGTTCATCACCCCGCCGAGGTAGTCGATGCGGTCGGTGTAGGGGATGAAGCTGTGCCAGGACTGGCGCTCGGCCATTTTCTCGGCGCCACGGTGGTGGTAGCCGATGTCCGGGACGCAGTCGACGATCTCTTCACCGTCCAGCTGCAGCACGATGCGGAAGGCACCGTGGGCGGAGGGGTGGTTGGGGCCGAGGTTGAGGAACATGTAGTCCTCGTTCTCGCCCTGGCGCTTCATGCCCCAGTCCTCGGGGTTGAAGCGGGCGGCTTCTTCCTCGAGCTGTTGCTTGGCCAGCGTGAGGCTGAAGGGGTCGAATTCGGTGGCGCGCGCCGGGTAGTCCTTGCGCAGTGGGTGACCCTGCCAGGTCGGCGGCATCATGATGCGGGTCAGGTGCGGGTGCCCGGTGAAGGTGATGCCGTAGAGGTCCCAGACCTCGCGTTCGTACCAGTTGGCGTTGGGCCAGATCCTGGTGACGCTGGGCAGGTTGAGGTCGCCCTCGGACAAGGCGACCTTGATCATCACGTCACTGTTACGTTCCAGCGAGATCAGGTGGTAGAACACCGTGAAGTCGGCGCCCGGCAGGCCGCGGCGCTGGGTGCGCAGGCGCTCGTCGACGCCGTGCAGGTCGTACAGCATGACGAAGGGGCGGGGGGCGTTGCGCAGGAAGGTCAGCACTTCGACGAGCTTTTCGCGGGGGACCCAGATCACCGGCATGCCGGTGCGGGTTGCCTGGATAGTGAAGCTCTCGGCGCCGAAGCGGGAGTTCAGCTCAACGACGACATCTTGGTCGTCAGCCTTGTAAGGCGGAATAGACAGAACGGTGTCTGCAGTCATGGTCTCGGTCGCTTTCGGTCAACGTACAGAGTGAAACGGGCCTCCTCGTGGAAGGGCCCGAATCAGACTTCGTCGGGGCTGCGCAGGTTGGTGACCTGAATACGCTGTTCGCGGCGCTGTTCCTTCTGCGACGGCATTTCGGCACGGTAGATGCCTTGGTCGCCGACGACCCAGGAAAGCGGGCGGCGCTCCTGGCCGATGGATTCCTGCAGCAGCATCAGGCCTTGCAGGAATGCCTCCGGACGGGGAGGGCAGCCAGGGATGTACACATCCACGGGGAGGAATTTGTCCACGCCCTGGACCACCGAGTAGATGTCGTACATGCCACCGGAGTTTGCGCAAGAGCCCATCGAGATCACCCACTTGGGCTCCAGCATCTGCTCATAGAGGCGCTGGATGATGGGCGCCATCTTGATGAAGCAGGTGCCGGCGATGACCATGAAGTCAGCCTGGCGGGGTGATGCGCGAATGACCTCGGCACCGAAGCGGGCAATGTCGTGGGGCGCAGTGAAGGCGGTGGTCATCTCCACGTAGCAGCACGACAGACCGAAGTTGTACGGCCAAAGGGAATTCTTGCGACCCCAGTTGACCGCGTTGCTCAGAACATCTTCGAGTTTGCCCATGAAGATGTTCTTGTGGACCTGATCTTCTAGCAGAGGGTCAGTGACGACCTCCCGCTCGCCGATCGGGTACTGCTCGTTGGGAGCAGTCGGATCGATCCGAGTAAGTTTGTATTGCATTGCCAAAGCCTCATTGTTTTAGCTTCGCCTGCCGATTGCGACGACCTTCGGGGGCCCAGTCCAGGGCCCCGATGCGCCAGAGATAGGCAAGACCTGCCAACAGAATTGCTATGAAAATGGATGCTTCGATGAGCCCGGCCCATCCGCTTTCGCGAACAGAAACGGCCCATGCGAAGAGAAAGAGGGCTTCGACGTCGAAGATCACGAAGAGCATCGCGACCAGATAGAACTTGGCGGAAAGGCGGAGGCGGGCGCTGCCGGTAGGCAGCATCCCGGATTCGAAGGGGTCGTTCTTCGCGCGGCCAAAGGCGCGACTGCCGAGGAGGGCGGAGACGCCGAGCATGAATGCGATCAGGCCGAACACGCCCAGCAGGAAAACAGCGAAACCCCAGTTATGGGACAGGATGGCAGTGGCTTCCGACATGCCCGAACTCCTTCTACAAGGAACGGCGTTCACTCGAGTTATTAGGGTTATGCCGGAGCAGAAGCACCCAGCAATCTATTCGAACAATTTTATGCCCGTAAGGGGGAACAAGTAAATTTTTCAGGTCGAAAAATTAACTCCAAGGGCAGTAAAAGGACCTTGTACTGCCATGAAAGCCCCGTAGGTCGGGGTTTTCAGCTTTTTGTTAGGCCTTGGTCGGATTGCGTCGCTATGCCGCAGCGGCAAGTTATGTTTTGTGGATGAGAGTCATTCGCGTTTGATTGGGGAATATTTAGCCACTACTGAATTAATCCTACAAAGGCGACTAAAAGTTACCGGTGCATTAGCGCTAACTACTACAACGGTAGCGGTTTCTATCCCGAATAATTCTGGCAACGGCTTATTGAGGCACTTTGGATGCTGTACTAGCGTACCAGCTGCGCTTTTCTACAGCGCTTTCCCCTGTTTCCCGGCGGTACTCAGGGGGTCAATCGGACCCCCATGTCCTTGGATATTCCGGGGCTTGGTGGTCACCACCAAAACACCAAGAAAGAGGGAACTGCCCATGAGGCTTGCTACACGCCTGCGTTGCAGCGTCATTCTACTGTCCTGCCTATTACCCGCCGTCCATGCTCATGCCGAAGTTGGCGACTACGGTTTCTGGAAGACACTCCGTAACCTGACCTCCCCGCCCTCAGCGGACAACCCTGTGCGTGCTGAGCAGCGCGTGGGGCCTTATCCCATGCTCGGCAACCCTGCAGGCTTCAAGTCAGGTTTCTCGCCGGCGCGTTACTACGCCTGGCAGACCGTCCAGCTTGCACCCGAAACCGGCGCAGTGTGCGGCGACGGCTCGCCGTACAAGTTCTTCATCAACCGGGTTCCGAACACCACCAATACGATCATCTACATGGAAGGTGGTGGAGCCTGCTGGGACTACGCCAGTTGCACAGGACAGACCGGTATCCGCGGGGCGCGCAACCCCAATGGCATTCCGGATGACTACATGAAACTGATGAACCCCAGTGCCAGCCTTGTCAGCCCCTTCGTGGTCCGTCTTCATCCCTATTCGCGGGTGAAGACCCAGAAGTGGAACATGGTTTATATCCCCTACTGCACGGGGGATCTCTATGCCGGGGACAAGGTCGCCACGTACGACGATCCGGCTGGACAGAAGCCGCCCCTGACTTGGCACCACAACGGCTTGCGCAATGGTCGCGCCGTGCTGGGCTGGCTGAAAGACAACATGCCTCGTCCTGGGCAGATGCTTTCTACCGGTTGCAGTGCCGGCGGCGCAGGTAGCTTGGTCAGCCACGGTATCCTGCGACAGGACCTGGCTCCGGATCGCGGCTTCCTGATTGATGACTCGGGGCCGATATTCGATGCGATGGTCGGTGGTGACAGCCAGACATATCCCTCCTTGCCCTTGCAAAATCTCATACGCGGTGCGTGGGGGTTGGATGAAGGGCCGCTGCAATACCTGCAACGTCGCTTGCCAGGTGTGAGCTTGTCCAATCTCGGCAGCATCTATCCGGCGCTGGCTTCTAACCTGCCGGGTGATCGTCTGGGACACACCCATTTCTGGCAGGACCTCAACTACTCGTCCTACTCCTACGAGCGGTTCTACCCGGAGATCATGAACGCGCCTGACAAGGCCACCAAGGAGGCCTTGATCAAGGCCAAATGGAAGGCAGATACGGAGCGCTTGAACAGTACGCTGGCCAACCTGCCGAACTTCGGCGGTTACTTCCCTCAGTACCGGGCTCTGAACGAAAGCCATTGCACAACGATCGTCGATTTCAAAAATGGCGATATTCAGGAGCAAGGGCTTGAGCTGAGCCACTTCATCGACAGCGTGCTCAATGGCAGGGGGCCGGTGTTGGACGCCTCCGAGATCAGCGATGCCGCTGACCGTGCGAAGCCCTACAACCTCATCTACGCCCTGATCAACAAACTGCTGTAAAGAAAGGCCGGGGGCGCATTGCGCGCCCTCGGTCAGCGGTAGGCTTGCTCTCGTGCTTCCTGCAGCCGTTGGCGCAGGTACTCATTGCGACTGAGGCCTTCGGGTATGGCCTGCATGGCGTTGACTTCATCGACGATGCGCCTTTCCTCCCGCTTGTATCGCTCGAATTGCGGTGAGCGCTGTTGGGCGCGGGCTTTCTCCCTTGCCTCGCTGGCGGCCTGATAACGGCCTATCAGTGCTTCTGAGCGGGCAGTCTGCTCCGCAGGGTCGTCGACACTGGCGCGGATCAGTGCAATCTGCAGCAGTACGGACTCGCCGGCGGCCAGTTCACCTTTTGCCTCCTTCTCCTCCAGTCCTTTGCGCAGACGCTCGGCTTCAGCCTCACGCTCAGCGGGGGAAAGTGCGGCGGCTTTGTCGAAGAAGCCCCGGTATTCGGCATCGAATGCCAAGCGCTTGGCGTACTCGTCCGCTTGGGCCAGATCATTGGCGCTCTTGGCGCCCGATCGAGCATCTGTCGGTGCTTGCAAGGGGTTGGTGGATGCGTTGCTTTCCGAAAGAGTGGGCAGCGTCGACGCCTGAAGGGGAGAGGCATCAGGCTGCAAGCGCCAGAATAGGGTGGCACCTGCTGTGGTGATCGCGAGCGCAATGGCGCTGAGGAACATGGTCTTGTTGGTCATCGTGCCTCCTGCACAGGATTAAGTGCCGGCAAGCTTAGTCGACGCGCTCTTTCCTACGCGGCACCCAGGCCCAGATCATCTCGCAGCGGATCGGCTCGGCACCGCTCTCGTCGGTCACGCGCACCTCCACGGTCACCTCGCCCTTTTCCTCCTCCTCGATCCGGCGTAATTGCTCGGACGAAAGCCGCGCTTCGGCCCTGAGGCCGCCACTTGCTCGCCGAAGGTAGTCCACGTGCAGCGTGCGAATCAGCGGAATGCGGGTATCCGGCACGCTCATGCCCACCAGGATGCCCGTCGCCGACTCCGCCAGCAGCGCCATGCACGCCTCCGATGTGGTTTTGTACGCGCCTGCGGTTGGCCAGGCTCATCACCGCCCGGTCGGGGCCCAGGTGATGGACGCGGATGCGCCCGGTACCGGCGAACTTCACCTGGCTGCCGATCAGCAGGCTCAGCAAGGGGGTGTGCAGTGCAGCGGGGAGGCGGGTGATCAGCCAGGTGGCTTTGGCAAGGCGGTTGGTCGGCATGGCGAGGCTCGTGGTGAGTGAGCCGCCAGTCTCCCAGTGTCAAAAGGGACCGGCCATTGCTGGCCGGTCGGAGTGCCCTGGCAGTTCGGCCAGTGGCGGAGGGGTCAGAGGATGCGTCGGCGGTCTTCCCGGGTGATCACCACCGTTGCCGAACGCGGCCGGCGGCCTGGGCCGTCCGGCCAGGTGCTGGTCAGGTTGGTCGGGGTCGAGCCCTCGCCCGGGTGCTGGATGTTGACGAACAGCGTGCGGAAGTCCGGGGTCGCCGTGATCCCGGTGATCTCCGCGCCCAGCGGCCCTACCAGGAAGCGCTTCATCTCCCCGGTGCGCGGGTCCGCCACCAGCATCTGGTTGTTGCCGAACGGGCCGGACGCCAGTTGGCTGCCGCTCATGTCGGTCTGGATCCACAGGCGGCCGTCCTCGTCGAACCACAGCCCGTCCGGGCTGGCGAGGATGGAGCCGGCGTCCAGCGGTTGGCCGTTCGGGCCACGGCTGTCGCTTTGCGGGCCGGCCAGCAGGAACAGGTTCCAGTTGAAGCGTGCGCCCGCGTAGTCACGGCTCTGCTCGCGCCAGCGGATGATGTGGCCGTAGGCATTGTTCGGACGCGGGTTGGGCGCGTCCGGCGTGGTGCGTGCGGTGTTGTTGGTGAGGGTGAAGTACACCTCGCCGTTGTCCGGGTTCACCGCACCCCATTCCGGGCGGTCCATCTTGGTCGCGCCCACGGCATCGGCGGCCAGGCGGGTGTTCACCAGCACATCGCCCTGGTCGGCGAAGGTCACGCCGGCCTTCTGGCAGGCCTGCTGGAAGGCCGGGTCGTTGATGTCCAGGGCCAGCCACTGGCCGCTGCCATCGGCGTTGAAGCGCGCCACGTAGAGTGTGCCGTTGTCCAGCAGGCGATGGTTGCGCTTGCCCGGGCGGAACGTGTCACGGCTCACGTACTTGTAGATGTACTCGTTCTGCGAGTCATCGCCGGAGTAGCAGACCACCCGACGGCCCGGCTTCACCGGCGCGAAGATCAGGCCCTCGTGGGCGAAGCGGCCCAGGGCCGTCCGCTTGACCGGGGTGGAGGTGGGGTCGAACGGGTCGATCTCCACGATCCAGCCGAACTGGTTCGGCTCGTTGCGGTAGTCGCCCTTGGCATCGGCAGCCTTGCGGGTCGCGTCGAAGCGCTCGAACTCATCGCCCGCCAGCGTCTCCCAGCCGAAGCGACTGGTGTTGCGCAGGCCATAGCGTTTCAGCTCGCGGGGCAGGTCGGCGTCGCGGGTGGCGAAGTAGCCGGCCCAGTTCTCCTCGCAGGTCAGGTAGGTTCCCCAGGGGGTGAAACCGTTGGAGCAGTTGTTCTGGGTACCGCGCGATTGGGTGCCGTCCGGGCTGTAGCGGGTCTGCATCAGCGCGTGTCCACGTGCCGGGCCGCTGATGCGCATCGGCGTCGCTGCTGTTATGCGGCGGTTGCGCGGGCTGGGTACCACATTCCACTCGCCGCGCACGTCACGGCGGATCTCCACCACCGACACCCCATGGGCGTTGATCTCCTTGCGGACCTCCTCGGCACTGGTGCGCTTGCCGTTCACCACGGTCGGGCCGTTCGGGTGCAGCAGCGGCGCGTCGATGTACTCGTGGTTCAGCACCAACAGGCCGTGGTCCGAACGTATCCCGAAACCGTGGCGGGCATCGATGGGGAAGAAGTGCATGCCGTCGTGGTGCATGCCGGTCTGCTCGGCCTGGTCCTGGGCGCTGTTGCTGGCGTCATCGGCAAAGGCCGGGTAGCGGCCGGTGATGGGCGTACCCCAGGGAATGAACGCGGTGGCCTTGTAGCCCGGCGGCACCGTCACGGTGTCGGCGCGACCGGTGGGGATGCCCTCGAAGCCCAAGCGCTTGCGCGGACGGAAGGGGAAGCCCAGGCCGCGTGCCTCGGCCTCGATCTCGGTGGCCTGGGCCTGGCCGGGCAGGCTCACGCCAAGGAAGGCGAGGGCGCCCAGGGTGGCGCCACCGGCCAGCACCTCGCGGCGCTTCAGACCGGCGATCAGGTCACTGATGTGCAGGTTGTCCGAGCCGTTGCTGGGCAGCTCGTCGCCGTTGCCGAACAGCACGGCGGTGTCGTTGTTTTCGTGGTTCAAGGCATGTCTCCATACAGGCGAATCGACGGAGACCTGACGCTAAAGCCCAAAAGCGACCGGAAAATGACAGTGCCACCCGGCGGCGTGAGCCGGCACGCAAAATCGTCAGCGCGGACCGATGGCGAAGATCAGTGCGCCACCCTGCAACTGGCGGATCACCCGGTCACGGTCGGCGCTGGCCAGCACCAGGCAGCCGTTGCTGCGGCCCGCCACGCCATGAGCCTCGATGAAGTCCCGCTCCATGTAGTCCCGTGCATGCACCACGATGGCCCGTGCCATCGCATTGCGGTTGCTGTGGCTCAGCCCCTCCAGGCGCATGGAGAGGCCGTGGCCCGGTGCCTCGCTCTGGAACACCTCGGCCGTGCGGAACACCCCGAGTGAAGACGCCAGGCTGCCTGGACGATCGGAAAAACGCTCCGCGTAGCCATCGTGGTCCGCGTCCGAGCCGCGCCCGTGGGCCACGCGAAACCGCCCCAGCAGCGCATGGCTGCGCCGCTCGAACAGCAGGAAGCGTGGCTCGTTGGAGCGCTGGCCGTAATCCACCACGGCGAAATGCGAGTGGTTATCACCGCGAAGTCGCTCTAGGATTCCAGGCATCTCGCTGGCCGGCACCCATTGGCGCAAGTCGTCTGCCAGGGCGGCAACAGGCGAGAGCAACAGCAGGAGGACGACGAGGGATTGGCGCATGGGGCGGCCTCGTTGGAGCAGCCGCCGCTGAACCCCGGAGTCACGGAGGACGCAAGATGAGGGACAGGTATCGACGCGGCCAGGCAAGGATCGAAGGCCGCGTCCAGGCGACCCGCAAGGGGTCGCCGGCGGGGCACAGAGCGTCAGCGCTTGCCCATGGAACGGCGCGAGCCGCGCGGCGGCATGCCGGGGCGTTGGCCACGGTCGTGGCCTTTCAGGGTCTGGTACCAGGGCAGGTTCTGCTTCGGCTTTTTCTCGGTCGCCTCAGGGCTGGTCTCGGGGGCGGCCGGAGCGCCGGTGTCTTGAAGGGTGTCGTTCATACAAGGTCCATGGCGCCTTGGCGCCGGTCACTGGAGAGTCTGGCCGATCAGGCCGGGCGCCATCATATCGCAAGTCGCTGGAAGCGCCCTCATCCTCGGCGGAGGCACCCTGACCTGTATCAAGGTGATTTCCGTGGAGTTATCGGATGATCCCCACCATCACAAGGAAATGGACTGAAAAATGAAGCAACCAAGCAAACAGGTTCGGGGCTGGATCGTCTCCGCGCTCGTGGTCGCCGCGCTCGGCGCCGGCGCCTGGTGGGTGCTGCGCCCGGCCGGCCTGGGAGAGGGCTTCGCCAGCGGCAATGGCCGCATCGAGGCCACCGAAGTGGACGTGGCCACCAAGCTGGCCGGCCGCGTGGCCGAAATCCTCGTGGACGAGGGCGACTTCGTGAAGGCTGGCCAGGTGGTCGCGCGCATGGACACCCAGGTGCTCCAGGCCCAGCTCTCCCAGGCCGAAGCCCAGGTGCGCCAGACCGAGAACGCCCGCCTCACCGCTCAGGCCCTGGTGGCCCAGCGGCAGAGCGAGCAAGCCACCGCCGAAGCCGTGGTCGGCCAGCGTGAGGCCGAGCTGACCGCCGCCAGCAAGCGCTTCACCCGCACCGAGGCCCTGGTCAAGCGCAATGCCTTGCCCCAACAGCAACTGGACGATGACCGCGCCGTGATGCAGAGCGCCCAGGCCGCCCTGGCCGCCTCGCGCTCCCAGGTGGTCTCGGCCAAGGCCGGTATCGAAGCCGCCCGTTCCCAGGTGATCGAGGCCGAATCCGCCATCGAAGCCGCGCGCGCCTCCGTCACCCGGCTGGCAGCCGACATCGAAGACAGCCTGCTCAAGGCCCCCCGCGACGGCCGCGTGCAGTACCGCGTCGCCCAGCCCGGCGAAGTGCTGGGGGCCGGTGGCAAGCTGCTCAACCTGGTGGACCTGGGCGACGTCTACATGACCTTCTTCCTCCCCGCGCCCCAGGCTGGCCGCGTCACCCTCGGCTCCGAAGCGCGGCTGGTGATCGACGCCGTGCCGCAGTACGTCATCCCCGCCAAGGTCTCCTACGTCGCCAGCGTCGCCCAATTCACCCCCAAGACCGTAGAGACCGCCAGCGAGCGCGAGAAGCTGGTGTTCCGCGTCAAGGCCCGCATCGACCCGGCGCTGCTCAAGCAGCACATCACCGCCGTGAAGACCGGCGTACCCGGCATGGCCTACCTCAAGCTGGATGAAGCGGCCACCTGGCCCGAGCACCTCGAAATCAAGGTGCCCTGATGAACGCCGTCAGCCATGTAGCGCAGTTGAGCGGGGTCTCGCTGCGCTACGGCGACACCTTCGCCCTGAACGAGGTCGACCTGGCCATCCCCGCCAACTGCATGGTCGGGCTCATCGGCCCCGACGGCGTCGGCAAGTCCAGCCTCCTGGCGCTGCTCTCCGGCGCCCGGCGCATGCAGAGCGGCAGCATCCGCGTGCTCGACGGCGACATGCGCTCGGCCCGCCACCGCCGCGCCATCTGCCAGCGGGTCGCGTACATGCCCCAGGGGCTGGGCAAGAACCTCTACCCGACGCTCACCGTGTTCGAGAACGTCGACTTCTTCGGACGCCTGTTCGGCCACGACCGTGCCGAACGCGAACGGCGCATCGACGACCTGCTGCGCAGCACCGGGCTCGACCCCTTCCGCGAACGGCCCGCCGGCAAACTCTCCGGTGGTATGAAGCAGAAGCTCGGCCTGTGCTGCGCGCTGATCCACGACCCCGACCTGCTGATCCTCGACGAGCCCACCACCGGCGTCGACCCGCTGTCGCGCAACCAGTTCTGGGAACTGATCGGGCGCATCCGCCAGGGCCGCGAAGGCATGAGCGTGCTGGTGGCCACCGCCTACATGGAAGAGGCGGACCGCTTCGACAGCCTGGTGGCCATGGACGCCGGCCGGGTACTCGCCACCGGCACCCCGGCCGAGATCCGCCAGCGCACCGGCTGCGACACCCTTGAAGAAGCCTTCATCGCCCTGCTGCCCGAAGAGAAGCGCAGCGGCCACCACCGCCTGAGCATCCCGCCCCGCAAGCGCGGCAACGGCGAGATCGCCATCGAAGCCGAAGGGCTCACCTGCCGCTTCGGTGATTTCGTCGCCGTGGACCGCGTGAGCTTCCGCATCGAGCGCGGCGAGATCTTCGGCTTCCTCGGCTCCAACGGCTGCGGCAAGTCCACCACCATGAAGATGCTCACCGGCCTGCTGCCGGCCAGCGAAGGGCGCTGCGCCCTGTTCGGGCAGGACGTCGACGCCAGCGACCTGGCCACCCGCCGGCGGGTCGGCTACATGTCCCAGGCCTTCTCCCTCTACGGCGAACTGACGGTGCGGCAGAACCTCGAACTGCACGCCCGGCTGTTCCACCTCCCGCCCGAGCGCATCGGCCCGCGGGTGGGCGAAATGCTCCAGCGCTTCGACCTCGACGGCGTGCAGGACGAGCTGCCCGAAGGCCTGCCTCTGGGCATCCGCCAGCGCCTGTCGCTGGCCGTGGCGGTGATCCACGGTCCCGAGCTGCTGATCCTCGACGAACCCACTTCCGGCGTGGACCCGGTGGCCCGCGACGGCTTCTGGGAGCTGATGATCGACCTCTCGCGCAACGACGGCGTCACCATCTTCATCTCCACCCACTTCATGAACGAAGCCGAGCGCTGCGACCGCATCTCCCTCATGCACGCCGGGCGCGTGCTGGACAGCGACACCCCCGCCGGCCTCATCGCCAAGCGCAACCTGCCCACTCTGGAAGCCACCTTCATCGCCTACCTCGAAGAGGCCGCCGGCATCAGCGGCCAGGCGCCCCAGGCCGCACCGGTGCTGGCAAAGGGCGGGGAGGGCACGAGCAAGGACCGGGGCTTCAGCTTCGCCCGCCTGTTCAGCTACGCCCGGCGCGAAAGCATGGAGCTGCGCCGCGACCCGATCCGCCTGACCCTCGCGCTGCTGGGCACCGTGCTGCTGATGTTCATCATCGGCTACGGCATCAGCATGGACGTCGAAGACCTCTCCTATGCCGTGCTCGACCGCGACCAGACCACCACCAGCGAGGCCTATGCCCTCAACCTGGCCGGCTCGCGTTACTTCATCGAGCGCGCGCCGATCCACGACTACGCCGAACTGGACCGGCGCATGCGCAGCGGCGAGCTGAGCCTGGCGGTGGAGATCCCGCCGGGCTTCGGCCGCGACCTCAAGCGCGGCGCCCGGCCCACCGTCGGCGTGTGGATCGACGGTGCCATGCCCACCCGCGCCAACACCGTCAAGGGCTACGTCCAGGGCCTGCACCTGGAGTACCTCGCTGAACTCGCGCGGCGCTCGCCCTCCGGCGGCTACACCACGGCAGTCACCACCGAAGTGCGCTACCGCTACAACCCCGACGTGGAGAGCCTGGAAGCCATGGTGCCGGCGGTGATCCCGCTGCTGCTGATCATGATCCCGGCCATGCTCACCGCCCTCGGCGTGGTGCGCGAGAAGGAGCTGGGCTCCATCACCAACCTCTACGTCACGCCGGTCACCCGCCTGGAATTCCTCCTTGGCAAGCAACTGCCCTACGTCGCCATGGGCATGATCAACTTCCTGCTCATGGTGGCTCTGGCCGTGGTGGTGTTCGGGGTGTCCCTCAAGGGCAGCTTCGTCACCCTGGTGCTGGCCGCGTTGTGCTACGTCATCACCGCCACCGGACTCGGCCTGCTGCTGTCCACCTTCATGCGCAGCCAGATCGCCGCCGTGTTCGGCGTGGCCATCGCCACCATGGTCCCGGCGATCCAGTTCTCCGGGCTGATCCACCCGGTGTCGTCCCTGGAGGGGGCGGCGGCCCTGGTCGGGCAGGCCTATCCGGCCACCCACTTCCTCATCATCAGCCGCGGGGTGTTTTCCAAGGCCCTGGGGTTCAGCGACCTGGCCGGCTACTTCGTGCCGTTGCTGATCACCATCCCCGTGCTGCTCGGCCTCAGCGTCCTGTCGCTGAAGAAGCAGGAGGTCTGAAATGGGCAGCCTGAGCAACATCCTGCAACTGGGGCTCAAGGAGTTCCGCAGCCTGCAGCGTGACTACGCGATGCTGGCGCTGATCCTCTGGGCCTTCAGCATGGGCGTCTACAGCTCCGCCACCGGCCTGCCGGAAACCCTCCACCACGCGCCCATCGCCGTGGTCGACGAGGACCGCTCGCAGCTCTCCAATCGCCTGGTCAATGCCTTCCAGCCGCCGTACTTCCGCACGCCCGAGCTGATCGACCAGGCCGGCATGGACCGTGGCATGGACACCGGCCGCTACACCTTCACCCTCGACATCCCGCCGGACTTCCAGCGCGACGTGCTCGCCGGACGCAACCCGGTGGTGCAGCTCAACGTCGACGCCACGCAGATCGGCCAGGCCTTCAGCGGCGCCGGCTACGTGCAGAACATCATCTCCACCGAGGTCAACGAATTCGTCGCCCGGCACCGGGGCCAGCAGGCCATGCCGGTGGAACTGGAGATGCGCACCCTGTTCAACCCCAACCTCACCCAGGCCTGGTTCGGCGGGGTGATGGAGGTGATCAACCAGATCACCATGCTCTCCATCATCCTCACCGGCGCCGCGCTGATCCGCGAGCGCGAACACGGCACCGTCGAGCACCTGCTGGTGATGCCGCTCACCGCCTTCGAGATCATGCTGGCCAAGGTCTGGTCCATGGGGCTGGTGGTGCTGGTGGCCACCGCCCTGAGCCTGGTGTTCGTGGTACGCGGCTGGCTGGCCGTGCCCATCAGCGGCTCGCTGTCGCTGTTCCTGGTAGGGGCCGCGCTGCACCTGTTTGCCACTACTTCCATGGGCATCTTCCTCGGCACCGTTGCCCGCTCCATGCCGCAGCTCGGGTTGCTCACCATCCTGGTGCTGATGCCGCTGCAGATCCTCTCCGGTGCCACCACCCCGCGCGAGAGCATGCCGGAGCTGGTGCAGCACGTGATGCTGATCGCCCCCACCACCCACTTCGTCGCCCTGGCCCAGGGCATCCTCTACCGCGGTGCCGGCCTCGACATCGTCTGGCCGCAGTTCCTCGCCATCCTCGCCATCGGCAGCGCCTTCTTCCTCGCCGCCCTGCGGCGCTTCCGCGCCACCATCACGCAGATGGCCTGATACGGGGGCGCCGGCCCTCCGTCTGCCGGCCGCCCCGCTGCCCATACCCACGGGTGGACGGGGCGCGCTGCCTCGCCGTGGTGCGTGGAAATACGCCGTAAAGGATTTTGCCGACGGCAGGCTGCACCCCGCCGCACTACCAGCGCCACGAGTACCGGCGCCACGACTGGCGCCAACCCCGGAACGACTGGGACGAACGCCGCCACGACTACACCCCGCGCCTGCAGAACTGGGGCGGCCAGCCGGAAGGCGGACCACGTTACTGGCAGGGCCGTGGCCGTCATGACCATGATGGCCGCAGTGGCTGGGGGCGCTAGCTCAGCCAGGCAAGGCCGCAGGGGTGCGGGCGTCCTCGTCGAGGATCAACTCGCGCATCGCCTCGGCGGCCGGTGACAAGGTGCGCCCGGCGCGGCTGACCAGGCCGTAGGCCGAGCGTTGTGACAGCAGGCCGGGCGCCAGCTCCAGCAGGGCCAGGCGCCCGGCTTCGATCTCTTCGGCCACCACGTCCAGTGGCGCCATGCTCAGCACGTCGCTTGCCGCCACCAGGGCCTTCAGCACCATGAAGTTGTCACACTCGATGCCCAGTGGCTGGCCGTTTTCTGCCAGCCGCCCCAGGGCCTGCGCCACCTCGGCGGGCACCTGGGTGCCGGCCAGCGGGTAGGCTGCCAGGTCGGCCGCCGTCAGCCGGTGCCGGCGTCGGCCCAGCAGCGGGTGACCCGGTCGGCAGAAGATCACCCCGGGCCAGCTACGCAGGGACGTGACCTCCAGTTGCGGGTCGTCGCGCAGCTCCCGCACATCGGCCACGAACAGCTCCAGGGCATCGTCCAGCAGGCGCTGGTGCAGGCTGTACCAGGTGTCGATGGCCAGTTGCACCCGCACCCCCGGGTGCGCCCCGGCAAAGCGCCCCAGCGCTCGTGGCACCAGGCGGGCGGCGGGGTAGGGGCCGGCACCCAGGCGCAGTTCACCGCTGCCCAGGTTGTCCAGTTGGGAGACGGCGCTGCGCAGCGCACGGTCGCCGTCCAGCAGGCGCCGGGCATGCTCCAGCACCAGCCGGCCGTGGGCGGTCAGGCTCACCTGGCGCGGGCCCCGGTCCAGCAGGCGGCAGCCCAGGCCGTTCTCCAGGGCCTGGATACTGCGGCTCAGGGCCGGCTGGCTGAGGCTCACCGCCTCGGCGGCACGGGCGAAGTGGCCGTGTTCGGCCAGGGCGACGAAGTGGCGGAGCTGGCGAAGGTCGTTCATGCGCGGTCTGCATTGAAAACTGAATAAGAATGCATTGGCATTATCGTTCGGCCGCTGCCAGCCTGTCAGCGCTCATCCACAACAACAACGAGCCGACCATGCGACTGACTACCCGCTTCAGCAGCCTGCTGCTGGCCGCGACCCTGCCCCTGGGGGCCGACGCCGCGCTGCCTGACGAAACCCTGAAAGCCAGCATCAACCCCGAGCTGGCCGAACACACCCGGCACTTCAACCAGAAGGTCTACCAGGTGGCCGACAACGTCTGGTCGGCGGTGGGCTGGAACCTCGCCAACAGCGTGATGATCGAGGCGCCCGAGGGTCTGATCATCGTCGACACCGGCGAGTCGGTGGATCAGTCGCGCAAGGTCCTCGCCGAGTTCCGCAAGATCAGCGACAAGCCCATCAAGGCCATCGTCTACACCCACTTCCACCCGGACCACATCAACGGCGTGAAGGCCTTCGTCAGTGAAGAACAGGTCAAGAGCGGCGAGGTGCGTATCTACGCCCAGGAAACCCTGCTGGAAAACGTCGTCACCCAGGGTTCGCTGGTGGGGCCGATCCTCGCCATGCGCTCGGGCTACAGCTTCGGCGTTGCGCTCTCCGACGAGGACAGGCGCGACATGAACGCCGGGATCGGGCCGCAGGCCCACGAGGGCGCCTCCACCTTCATCGCCCCCACCGACACCTTCCGCGACAGCCTCGACACCACCATCGCCGGCCTGCCGGTGCAGTTCCTCCATGTGCCCAGCGAGGCCCCGGACGAAATCGTCCTCTACCTGCCCGGCAACCGCGTGCTGATCAGTGCCGAAGTGATCCAGGGGCCGACCTTGCCCAACATCCACACCCTGCGCGGCACCAAGTTCCGCGACCCGGTGGTGTGGGTGGCGAGCCTGGACAAATTGCGCGCTTTCCAGGCTGACGTGATGGTGCCGCTGCACGGCCAGCCGGTGAGTGGGCGGGAGAAGGTGGAGGAGGTGCTGCGCATGACCCGCGACGGCATCGCCTATATCCACGACCAGACCGTGCGCTGGATGAACAAGGGCCTGACCCCTGACGAACTGGTGGAGAAGGTCAAGCTGCCGCCGCACCTGGCCGGCTACACGCCCTACCTGCGCGAGTACTACGGCACCGTGAAGCACAGCGTGCGGCAGATCTACCAGGGCTATCTGGGCTGGTTCCAGGGTGACCCGGTGGACCTCGACCCCATCCCGCCGGCGGAGAAGGCCAAGCGCCTGATCGCCCTCATGGGTGGGCGCGACAAGGTGCTGATGGCAGCCGGCGACGCCTACCTGAAAGGTGACTGGCAGTGGGCGGCCGAGCTGGCCGGTTACGCCATTCGCATCGACCATGACGACACGCTCGCCCGCGACATCAAGGCCCGCAGCTTCCGTCGCCTGGGCTACGCCAGCATGAACATCAACTGGCGCAACTGGTACCTGATGAGCGCCATGGAGCTGGAGGGCAAGCTGGAGGGCGACGTGGCGCTGGAAATGTCCCGCCGGGTGCGTTCGGCCTTCCTCTCGCCGGACATGCTGAAGAACCTGCCGGCGCGCATCTTCCTGCAGAACTGGGTGACCCGCATCGACCCGGAGAAGAGCGGCGACGTCGAACTGGCCCTGGGCTTCGCCTTCCCCGACATCGACGAAGCCTGGACCTTGGAAGTCCGCCGCGGCGTGGCCCAGCTCAAGTCCGGCATCGACCCTGCCGTACCCCTGCGCCTGACCCTCGACAAGCGCTACCTGGACACCGTCATCAGTGGCGAGAACAGCCTGCTCAAGGGCGCGCTGCTGGGGGACGTGAAGGTCGATGGCAACCTGCTCGACATCAAGACCTTCCTCGGCTGCTTCGATTTCGAGGACGCCCCCATCGCCCTCACCGTGCGCTGAGCCGGGCAGGGCGCGCCCGCCGGGGCGTCCTGCCAACCAAAAGTGCGGAGAGTCGTGCCGTCACCAGGCGGCACACTCTGTCTCCCGCCCCTCACGATGGAGACACCATGCACCTGCCTTCCTTCCTCAAGGGCGCGCTGGCCATGTTCTGGCTGGTGGCGCTGCTCAACGTCATCTACCCCTTCGGCGATACCCTGCACCGGCCGTTGCTGCTGGTTTCCGCCCTGGTCCTGCTGGCCCACATCGGCGAAGCCGCGCTGTTCAACCGCAAGCTGCGGGCCCGGCCTTCGCCCTGGCTGGAGCGCGTCCAGGTCCTGCTGTTCGGCTTCCTGCACCTGCGCGGCCTGCGTTGAGGCCGGGCGCCTCTGCCTGTCATAGCCCTGTAATGGCAACTGCGTAGGAGATGTCGGACCCCGTCGCACCTGACGGGGTCCTGTCTGTTCTGTTGAACGATCGGCTGAACCTGGAGCGGGATGGCGTGTTCATAACCCTGTCGATGCGCCAGGGAGCGCCGACTATCGGGCACTTCTGAAAACGACCTGCGCTGACGGCCTCGCCCAGGTTTTAAGAGGTGCCCCTGCGAGGACGCATGCAAGGAGCCCACATGATGAAGATTTCCTCCGAACTGGCCTTGAACAATGCGCGCACGCAACTGGCCCTGATGCGCAGCGCGCCGGACCGCCGGGCGCTTGCCTACCGCTTCGCGGTGGCGCGCGGCTACATCGATGCGCTGCACGATTTCGCCGTGATCGATGCCCGGCAGTGGCGCCAACTGCTCGACGAGGCCGATGCCTTGCGCCTGGAGGCCGATACCGCGTTGCACAGCCTGCCCATGGCCAACCTGCCGCTGGGTCGCAGCCTCGCCGAGCCGTCCCCGGCCCAGGTGGCCTGACCGCCTGCACATTGCCGGCCCGATAGCGGGCGCCGTATGCTCGGCGCCTTTCCCTCCTGGGCCGGATGCGATGTTCTCTTCCCGACAGGCCATGCTGGGCTGGATGGAAGTTGCCCATTGCAGCGGCACCGGCCACCGCTTCGCCAAACACAGCCACGACGAATGCGTCATCGGGGTCAACCTCGTCGGCGTGGAAGAGGTGTGGCTGGATCGGCGCACCTTCAGCGCCCAACCGGGCGACATCACCCTCTACAACCCCGGCCAGATCCAGGGCGGTGGCGTGAAGGACGGCGAGCCCTGGCGCTTCGCCGGTCTCTACCTGGCCGCTGACCGACTGGCGGCCGACTTCGGCCTGGCCCACCTGGAGTTCGAGCGTGCCTGCTGGCGCCAGCCGCGTCTGGGGCAGTGCCTGAGCGAAGCGGTCGTATTGGGCCTGCAGGCTGATCCCCACGTCCGCGAGCGCGCCGAGGAACGCCTGCTGGAGGCGTTGGCGCACCTGGTGGATGCCTGCGCCGCACGCCTGCCGCGCACCACCGCCCTCGGGCGCGGGCCGGTGGCTCGGGTCCAGGCCCTGCTGGCCGACCGTCTGCAGGACGCGCCCGACCTGGAGGAAATGGCCGCGCTGGTGGGCGTCTCGCGTTTCCACCTGTTGCGTGCCTTCAAGAAGGAAACCGGCCTGAGCCCGCGCCAGTGGGCCATGCAACTGCGCACCTGCCGCGCCCGTGGGCTGCTGCGGGCGGGCGTGCCGGCCACCGACGTGGCCCATGCCCTGGGTTTCGCCGACCAGAGCCACCTCAACCGGCACTTCCGCGCCGCCTACGGCATCACCCCTGGCGAACTGGGGCGGCGCCTGCGCGGCCAGGCTGCAATCTGATCCAAGTCCGCCCTGGGGCGAGCCGGCATACTCGCGCCTTTCTGGCCGTGCCCTGGGAGCATTCGATGTCGATGGTGTTCATTTCCGCCTTTCTGTTCGGCGTGGCGTTCTGCCTGTCGCCTGGTGCCGTCCTGGCCGAGACCCTGCGCCGGGGCCTGCTGCATGGCTTCCGTCCGGCGCTGATGGTGCAGGTTGGGTCACTGGCCGGCGATGCCCTCTGGGCACTGCTGGGGTTGGCCGGGCTGACCCTGCTGCTGGCCCAGGACGCGGTGCGCGTGCCGCTGACCCTGGCCTGTGCCGCCTACCTTGCCTGGCTCGGTTGGCGAAGCCTGGGGGATGCCTGGCGACTGCCGGAGGCCGGCGACGAAGCCGCTCCAACGGCGGACCGGGGCGCCTTGCTGACCGGCGCGGCGATCTCCCTGACCAACCCGAAGAACATCGTCTACTGGGGGGCTCTGGGCAGCGCTCTGGCCGGCATCGTCGGCGAGGCCCCGAGCCTGGCCCAGACCGCCACCTTCTTCGCCGGTTTCATGACCGCCTCGGTGGCCTGCTGCTTCCTCTGCGCCGGCCTGGTGGCCTGGCTGCGGCGCAACGCCTCGGCCTTCTGGCAGCGGGCCAGCCACGGGCTGTGCGGCGTGCTCCTGCTGGGCCTGGCAGCGCTCGCCCTGCGCGGGCTGTAACCATTGGGCGCCGCTCTGTGTCGCCTGTCTGGAGTGCCGCCTGCTACCCGAGGCGCACATCGCCGGCGGGCATGGTCTGGTGATCGGTGAGGGCGTGGAGGGCCGGGCATTGCCGACCAGGGCGTGAGGACTTCAGGCTGCCGTCGCCCGGACTTCGGTCCGGGAACGCGCCAGGCGCGTGTTCAGGTCCCGTAGGAGCGCGCTCTGCTCGCGAACGTTTTCACCTGGGAGCCTGGGTTTCAGCCCGGCTTGTAGCTGAATGTCGTGCGGAAGCGGCTTCAGCCGCGATGCCCCGCCCAGGGCGGGCGGGGCAGGGGGGGATCAGAGTGCGGCGGCCGGGGCCGGGGTGCTCTCGGCCTGGACGGGGATGAACTCCAGCTGCAGGCGCTCGTGACTCCAGGCGCGGGTGCTGTTGGTCAGGTCCAGGTCGTCGTTCAGCTTGCGGCCGTAGGACGGGATGATGGCCTTCAGGCGCGCCTGCCAGGCGTCGCTCTTGAGCTTCTCGGGGAAGGTCTTCTCCAGCACGCTGAGCATGATCGGCGCAGCGGTGGAGGCGCCCGGGGAGGCGCCCAGCAGGGCCGCGATGGAGCCGTCAGCGGCGCTCACCACTTCGGTGCCGAACTGCAGCACGCCACCTTTCACCGGGTCTTTCTTGATCACCTGCACACGCTGGCCGGCCTGTATCAGTTCCCAGTCGGCGTCCTGCGCATCGGGGAAGTACTCGCGCAGGGCGGCCATGCGGTCGTCCTGGTCGAGCATCAACTGGCCGACCAGGTACTGGCTGAGGTCCAGGTTGTCGATGCCGGCGGTGGTCATCGGGCCGATGTTGTCGGTGGTGATGGCGCTGAACATGTCCATGTGCGAGCCGTTCTTCAGGAACTTGGTGGAGAAGGTCGCGAAGGGGCCGAACAGCAGCACTTCCTGGCCGTCCACCACGCGGGTGTCCAGGTGCGGGACGGACATGGGCGGGGAGCCGACCGAGGCCTTGCCGTAGAGCTTGGCGTGGTGACGGGCGACGATTTCCTGGTTGCGGGTCATCAGGAAGGAGCCGCCCACCGGGAAGCCGGCGTAGCCTTCGGCTTCCGCAATGCCGGATTTCTGCAGCAGCTTCAGCGCGCCGCCGCCGGCACCGATGAACACGAAGCGAGCGTTGACGGCGCGTTCGGCACCGTCGTTTGCCAGGTCGGCCACCACCACCTTCCAGGTGCCGTCGGCGTTGCGCACGATGTCGCGCACTTCATGGCTCAGGTTCAGCTTGAACTTGGGTGATTCGGACAGGGAGGCGAACAGTTGGCGGGTGATCTCGCCGAAGTTCACGTCGGTGCCGATGGTCATGCGGGTGGCGGCGATCTTCTGGGCCGGGTCGCGGTCCTGCATCACCAGCGGTACCCACTGGGCGATCTGGGCGTGGTCTTCGCTGTATTCCATGCCGCGGAACAGGTTGCTGTGCTGCAGGGCGGCGTGGCGCTTCTTCAGGTAGGCGACGTTGTCGTCACCCCATACGAAGCTCATGTGCGGGACGTTGTTGATGAACGAACGGGGGTTCTTCAGCACGCCACGATCGATCTGGTAGGCCCAGAACTGCTTGGAGATCTCGAAGGATTCGTTGATTGCCACGGCCTTGCTGATGTCGATGCCGCCGTCGGCGGTCTCGGGGGTGTAGTTCAGCTCGCAGAAGGCGGAGTGGCCAGTGCCGGCGTTGTTCAGGGCGTTGGAGCTTTCCTCGGCGACCTGGTCGAGGCGTTCGAAGGTCTCGATCGTCCACTCGGGCTCCAGCTCGTGGAGGTAGGTGCCGAGGCTGGCACTCATGATGCCGCCGCCGATCAGCAGCACGTCGAGGGGTTGTTCGGGGGCGTCGGGCTGGGAGCAGCCGACCACGCTCAGGCACGTCAGTGCCAGCAGCAGTTTCTTCATCGATGAACCTTCCAGTCTTCCGGGCTGCGCCTGCCACCCTGTGCACGCGGTGTGGCCGGGCCCTTTGTAAGGGCGCGACCGGGCGGTGGCGCTGCGTTCTTCTGGCCGTCGCCTGTGGCGGCGGCTGCGAACGGTGGTCCGAGACCACCGTGGGCGGCCAAATTAGCAAGGGCTGTGCCATATGGTCGCAGGCTGGGTGGCGCGGGGCTTGCAGGATGGCGCGTCACCAACCGGGTGGCGGGTACCCGCCATCCGGATGGTGTCTGGAGGGGGGTGAGTGGCGGAAATCCGCCCATCCGCCTCAACCGCGAGTGCGCGGAACGATACAGCCGGTGATGCGTTGACGGGAGGTGAGACAGTCCCGCGTCTTGGCCGGGACCTGCGTCGGTCGCAGGGCGTTGGCAAGCGCTTTCTCCTTGGGCACCTGGCTGTCCTGGAGGGGCAGCGTCGGCCTCGGCGGCTGGCTCGGGCGCAAGTCCAGCGCCAGGCCGTAGCGGCCGTCTTCCAGCCTCACCAGGCTGCCCGGCGGGTATCCAGCCGGGTGCGCTGAGTCTTTCCTGATGCGGCGGGTCCGGTCGTCTTGCCTGGCGGCCTGGTGCCTGGCCCTTGGGCTCAGGACAGGACGATGTAGTCGCTGCGCTGGGTGATGCCCCGGTGCTCGCCTTCAGTGAGGTGCACGTAGCGGCCGTCGAGCAGGTCGATGGGGATGCAGTCGTCCACGTCCAGCAGGGCGTCGGTGTGGGGTTTGTCCCAATCGGCGTGCATGCGGCGCTTGCCGCGCTCCTTGGCCTCGGCGCGGTCGCGGGCGACCACCAGCAGGTAGCGGTGGGCTTCGCCGAAGGAGCCGGGCTCGTAGCCGCCGAGGTTGATGAAGTAGAGCCGGGGCGAGCCGGGCGCCGGGGCCAGGCTGCTGAGGCTGACGCGGTAGCCGTCGACGCCTTCGATGGCCATCCAGGAGTCGATGTGCAGGCCTTCGCGGCTGCCGAACCACTCTTCACGCAGGCGGGGGTAGGTGTCTTCGATGGTGTCGGCGAAGGCGAACACCACGTCGTGGACTTCGATCTTGGCCCGGGGGTGCCGACCACCGAGCATGACGACGTACAGCATTGTCGTTGTCGTTCCTTGGAAGAACAGGGGGAAAACGCCCGGCATCCACTGCCGGGCGGCGCGCCATGGTAACGCACGGCTGTGGTCACGGTGCAGCGCTTTTTGACGGTCTGCAGGGCTCAGGATGCCGGCGGGTGAACCCGGTCACGGCCTGCACCCTTCGCCTGGTACAGGGCTTCGTCGGCGGCGCGCAGCAGTTGCGCCTCGTGGGGGCTGCTGTCCTGGGGGAGGGGCATGTACACGTGGTACCCGAGGCTGACGGTGACCACGCCGTGGTCGCTGCCGCTGTGTGGGATTTCCAGCGCACGCACGGCCTGGCGGATCTGCTCGGCGATGCAGTGGGTGTCCTCGGGGGCAGCGTTGGGCAGCAGCAGGGTCATTTCCTCGCCACCGTAGCGCGCGGCCAGGTCGCCGGGGCGACGGGCGAAACCGGCCAGCACCTGGGCGACGGCGCGGATGCACTGGTCGCCGGCGAGGTGGCCGTAGTGGTCGTTGTAGCGTTTGAAGTAATCGATATCGAGCATGACGATGCCCAGTGGCGTGCCCAGGCGTCGGGCCCGACTGGCTTCGATGGGCAGCACGGCGTCCAGGCGTCGGCGGTTGGCCAGGCCGGTGAGGGCGTCTTCCAGGGCCAGTTGCTCCAGGGTCTCGTGGGCCAGGCGCAGCTCCTCCTCGGCCAATGCGCCCTGTTCCATTTGCCGCACCAGGGTGGCGGCGAACAGCACCAGGCCGGCGATCACGACCACCACCACGAGGCATGAGCGGGCCACCTGGTTGAGCCAGGGCGCGGCGATGGACTGGGTGGCGATGCCGGTTTCCACCAGCAGGGGATAGTCCTGCAGTTGGCGGTAGCTGAACAGGCGCTCGACGTCGTCCAGCGAGGAGCGGGCCACCGTGAGCCCGGCGGGTGCCTCCGGCAGCAGGTCCTTGACGATGTGGGTATTGGCCAGGCTGCGGCCGGTGGCGTAGGGGTCGAAGGGGTGGCGGACGAGGATGGCGCCGTTCTGCTCGGCCAGCACGATGATGCCGCGCTCGCCCAGGTCGAAGGTTTCGTAGTAACGGTTGAAGTAGGCCACTTCCAGGGTGGCCACGGCCACGCCGACGAACTGGCCGTTGCGGTCGTCGATGCGCCGCGAGATGGGGATCACCAGGTCGCCGGTGAAGCGGCTGCGGATCACCTGGCTGACGTGTACCCGGTCGTCGGGGTCGTCGCGGTGGTAGCGGAAGTACTCGCGATCGGCGTTGTTCATCGGCTGGCCACCCACCTCGCGGTCGGTTACCACGCAGTTGCCTTCCTTGTCGTAGATGAACAACTCGTGGAGTTGGGGCAGGAACTGCTGCTGGCGCTTCATCAGCCGGTGCATGCGGGTCGTGTCCAGCCGCGCCAGGCCGTCGTGCTCGACTTGCTCGATGAGGTCGTAGAGCAGCGCGTCGGCCTGGCGGATGGCGTCCCGCGCGTGCTCGGCGGCGGCTCCGGTGACGTTGGTGGCGCTGACCTCGGCGCGGTGGAATTCCTGCCGGTAGTCGAGCCAGACCTGCCAGGCCTCCATGGCCAGGATCGCCAGGATGGCCAGGGTGGTGAACAGGCGTGCCAACCGTTGGGTGCGCTGATGGGGAGGAGGCTTGGAAGGGGCGGATGCATTCATGCTCGGGGTCGTGATCCTGGGTACTGCGGGTCCGGGCGGCCGTGTCGGTGCCCGGATGGGGGAACCTTGGTTCTGAGCGTAGCGGAAGGCGCCGATGACTCCAGCGAGGCGGCCCTTGGTTTAGAATGCCGCCCCTTTTCCCGACGCATATCGCCATGACTCCCGACTCCTTCGACATTCTCCGGCACCGACTCGTCACCGCCCTGGCTGAGCCGCCGGCCGAAACCCGGCGTGTGTTCCATGGGCGTGGTCGGCTCTGGCCGGGGTTGGAGCACGTCACCGTGGACTGGCTGGAGGGCGTGGTGCTGGTGGCGCTGTTCCGCGAGCCTCCGGCCGAGGCGCTGGAGGAACTGCGCGCGCTGCTGCTGGCACTGGCCGAGGTGCCTGTCTGGCCTGCTGGAGCCGTTCGCAGTGTGCTGCTGCAGCACCGCTACCGACCCGGCAGCGAGACCGAGTGCCTGTGGGGCGAGGCAGTGGATGCCTGGACCATGCACGAGGACGGCCTGGCCTATCGGCTGGACCTGATGCGCAACCAGAACATCGGCCTGTTCCTCGACATGCGCCATGGCCGCCGCTGGGTGCGCGAGGTGGCGGCAGGGCGCCGGGTGTTGAACCTGTTCGCCTACACTTGCGGCTTTTCCGTGGCGGCCATCGCCGGTGGTGCCGAGGCCGTGGTGAACCTGGACATGGCCCGCGCGGCGCTGGCCCGTGGGCGTGACAACCACCGCCTCAATGGCCATGAACTGGGGCGGCTGAGCTTTCTCGGGCATGAGCTGTTCAAGTCCTGGGGGCGGCTGAAGCGGGAAGGGCCCTATGGGCTGGTGATCATCGACCCGCCGTCGTTCCAGCGCGGCAGCTTCGAGCTGGACCGGGACTACCGCAAGATTCTCCGCCGCGTGCCGGAATTGCTGGCGCCTGGTGCGCGGGTGCTGGCCTGTGTGAACGACCCGTCCACCGGTGCCGACTTCATCATTCGCACGATGGGTGAGGAAGCACCGGGGCTGGTGTTCCGCGAACGCCTGGCCAACCCACCGGAGTTCGCCGACGAGGACCCGGAGGGTGGGCTCAAGGCCCTGGTGTTCGAATGGGACGGTGCCGGGCCGGCCGGGGTCTGAGCGCTGGCCTGGAGGGCGGCAGGCGGTGTGAGCCTGCCCGGTGCGGCGTTCAGATCACGCCTGCATCGTCGTCGTTGATCAGCCGGTTGAGCCCGCCCAGGGCTTCCCGCGCCTGGGTCCGGCTGAGCAGCTTGGACTGGGCAGCCGGTGGCAGGTCGGTGATGCGCAGGACGCCCTTGGCCATCAGCACGCTGATCAGGTCTTCCAGCACCCGGATCATTTCGCTGTCGCTCTGCTTGAGCTGCAGCAGGCTGGCCTCGATGGTCTGGTTGGAGTACCAGGCGAGCACTTCCTGATCGTCGGCGGGGAGCTGGCCGTGGTGGCCGGCGAACTCGGCCGCTTCGACGCGGACCAGTTTGCCCCGGTCGTCGCGCTGCACGTAAAGCATGGATACCCCCTGGTTGGACATGGTGCGCCGGACGCACATCTATACGCGTGGCTCGGCGGGCAGACAACAGGCACTTTCTAAAGCCACCTGCGTTGTCATCGTGTGGTGTTGTCAACGGGTGCAACAGGCTTGTTCACACCCTGTAAACGGCGTTCAGCCATGCGCTGACGACCGCGCCCGGGTTTTCAAGGGCGCCCTGCAGCGGCCGGGCAGGGTGGACTTCCCACCGCGCGGCCGGGCGCGGCGGGAAGGGACCTCATCAGCTGTGCTCGGTCTTCACCAACGGGTCGGAGCCGGCCACCAGCGAGCTGACGATCTGCGAGGAAGTCGACCCGTACTGGGTCAGGTCCACGCCTTCGAGCTTGATGGTCACATCGGCGCCGTTGGCGACGTTGCCGCTGGTGCTCACCTGCAGGGTGCTGGTGGTGGTGTCGACCTTGAGGTAGTCAAGGATGTTGTTGGCGTTGGCGGCATCGGGCAGCAGGTCGCTGAGGTCGATGCGGTCGCCTTCGCCGGCGTTGAAGTCCTTGATCACGTCGTTGCCGATGTCGCCGGCCTTCCAGACGAAGATGTCGGCGCCGGCACCGCCGGTGAGGGTGTCGTTGCCCACGCCGCCGATCAGCAGGTCATTGCCGTCACCGCCATTGAGCAGGTCGTGGCCAGCGTTGCCGTAGAGCACGTCGTGGCCGTTGCCGCCGTTGAGGATGTCGGCGTACTTGCTGCCGTTGATCAGGTCGCTGGCCTCGGTCCCGTTGGTGGTGCCGATGGTATGCAGCGCCCAGCCGGTGTCGGTCTGCACCAGTTCCTGCCCGGCGCCCGGGGCCTGGAAGATCTCCAGTCCGCTGCCGCTGGCGCCCAGCACCTTGTAGGTGGAGTCGGCACTGCCACTGAGCTTGAACTCAACTTTCAGGCTGGCCGCGGCGCCCTGGTCCCAATACAGCAGCTCCAGCGCCTGCAGGTCACCGCTGAGGCCGATGCCGCTGAACACCTTGGAGGTGGTGCTCTGGATGTAGTCGGCCTCGGCCACCACCTGGCCACCGATCATCAGGCGGTAACCGTCGTCCGCGGTGACGCGGATGTCGTAGGTGCCACCCTGGGCCAGGTCGAGGAAACCGTGGGCGCGGATGATCGCGTCCGAGGTGTCGCCCAGGCCCGCGCCGCCGGCCTTGAGGTTGGAAACGTTGCCCGTGCTGGCTGCCGTGAGGAAGTCGTACAGGTTGTTCCGGTTGTTGCCCGAGCTGCCGATGGTGGCACCGTTGGACAGGCTGCGGTTGTCGCCCAGATCGTCGCTGAACACCGGGGAACCGTTCCTCAGGCCGTAGTCGATGACGTTGGCGACGAAGGTGGCGTTGACCGATGCGGCGGCCGCGTTGTCGTTGGAGCCGATCAGGCTGGTGCTGTTGCCACTGCGGGACTCGACGTAGTCCTCCACCAGCTTGAGGCTGGTGAGGTTCGGCCGGGTGCTGCCGCTTTCTGCGTAGCCCCAGTATTCGCCGGTCAGGCCGCTGGACAGCGCAGTGCTGGTGTCCGCCACGTTGATGGTGTTGGTGGTGAGGCTTTCATGGCCGACGCCACCGTCGACGATCTTCAGCGTCAGGTGCTGGCTGGCGGAACTGGCGGTGTTGCCGTTGGGCTCCACCGACACGGCCTTGACGTCCAGGTCGATCTCGCCACGTACCGAGCCGCTGACCTGCAGCTTGGCGGTGGCCAACTGGGCTGCAGTCAGGGAAATGACGCCGTTCGTCGCCGTCAGGGTGGTGTTGCCGACCACCACGCTGGCCCCGCTGGGCAGGTTGGAGAGGTCGTAGCGCAGGCTCTCGGAGCCGTCGGTGTCGGTCAGCGCGCCGCTGATGTAGTTGGCCAGGGCGATGCTGGTCTTGCCGCTGACGCCGCCGTCACCGGCCACCACGCCCTGGGAGGAGGTGAGGGTGATGTTGTCGATCAGCGCACCGCGACCTGCGGAGTCGGTGGAGGTGCCGGCCAGCTTGATGGTCAGCGCTTCGGTCTTGCCGGTGCCGGTGAAGCTGAAGTGGATGTTCTCCCAGTTCAGGCTGGTCTGGCTGCTGGTGGAGCTGTACTCGCCCACCAGGGTGTTGCCGAGGTAGACCGCGATCTTGGTGAAGCTGGCGTCGAAGCCCAGACGACCGGCGTAGTCCATGTTCAGCTCGTAGACCTTGCCGACCTCGGTGGCGACGTTGCGGGTGACGCCCAGGGTCTGGGACATGTTGCCGCCGGCGTCGTTGAGTTCCAGCGCGTCCCCATTGTTGGTGCCCGGCAGCCTGACGGTGATGGAGTTGCCGGCCTGGTTCTGCATGCTGTCGCCGTTGGCCCAGACTTCGAACACGTTCCTGCCGCCACTGCGAACGTCGCCAGTGGTGACCAGGGTCCAGTCCTCGAAGGTCGGCCCGGCCACGTCCTGGGAGGTGCTGTTGCTGTTGGGCGCGGAGTCCCAGGTGGTGGTGAACAGCGTGCTGGTCGCAGCGGACTTCACGGTCAGGGTCGGTACGTCGGCCACCGGAGCGATGTCGATGCTCATGGTGCTGCTGGCGGTGCTCAGGGCGCCGTCGCTGCCGCTGTACTTGAAGGTGGCGTAGGTGGCCTGGTTCAGCCCGACGCCGGTGCCGCCGAAGTTGTCGTGGCCGGACTCGTTGCTGTCCGGCACGAAGCGCAGTCCGCCGGCGTCGATCACCGACTTGGTGACGGTGGTGTTGGCGGTGACGTTGGTCCAGGCGCCGTTCACCTGCATCTGCAGTTTGCCTTCGATCGGCAGGCTCTCGACCTTGATCGACAGGGTGCTGTTGGCGTCGACGTCGCTGACCTTGAAGTCGCTCCAGGCGAAGGTGTAGTGGGTGTCTTCGACGCCGTTGACGTTGGCGCCGGCGACCACCACGGGGGCCTCGTTGACGTTGTTCACCTGGATGTTGAACGACTGGGTGTTGGTGCTGCCGTCGGAGCTGGTGGCCTTGACCACGATGGTGTGGCTGGTGGCGGTTTCGTAATCCAGCTTGGTGCCATCGGCAACCGTCACCACACCGGTGGTGGCGTTGATGGCGAAGCGGCCACCGGCGTTGTCCACCAGCTCGTACTGGGTGATGGTGGCGCCCACGTCGCCGTCCACGCCCTTGGCCGTGATGCCCACGACAGTGCCGTTGGCGGCGTTCTCGTTGACCTGGTTGGCGGCCGTGTTGCTGTCGGTGATCACCACGCCGTTGTCGTTGATGTTGCCCACCTGAATGGTGAACGACTGGGTGTTGGTGCTGCCGTCGGAGCTGGTGGCCTTGACCACGATGGTGTGGCTGGTGGCGCTCTCGTAGTCCAGCTTGGTGCCATCGGCAACCGTCACCACGCCGCTGGTGGCGTTGATGGCGAAGCGGCCACCGGCGTTGTCCACCAGTTCGTATTGGGTGATGGTGGCGCCCGCGTCGCCGTCCACGCCCTTGGCGGTGATGCCCACCAGGCTGCCGTTGGCGGCGTTCTCGTTGACCTGGTTGGCGGCCGTGTTGCTGTCGGTGATCACCACGCCGTTGTCGTTGATGTTGCCCACCTGAATGGTGAACGACTGGGTGTTGGTGCTGCCGTCGGAGCTGGTGGCCTTGACCACGATGGTGTGGCTGGTGGCGCTCTCGTAGTCCAGCTTGGTGCCGTCGGCGACGGTGACCACACCGGTGGTGGCGTTGATGGCGAAGCGGCCGCCGGCGTTGTCCACCAGTTCGTATTGGGTGATGGTGGCACCCGCGTCGTCGTCCACGCCCTTGGCGGTCACACCGACCACGGTGCCGTTGACGGCGTTTTCGTTGACCTGGTTGGCGGCCGTGTCGCTGTCGCTGATCGCCACGCCGTTATCGTTCACGTTGGTGACGTTCACGGTGACGGTGGCGGTGGCGGCGGTCTTGCCGTCGGTGGCGCTGACCTGCAGTTGGTGCCGGGTGGCGGTTTCGTAGTCCAGCGTTTTGCCGTTGGCTAGGGTGATGACCCCGGTGCTGGCGTTGATGCTGAACAGGCCGGCGTCGTTGCCGCCGGTGATGCTGTAGAACAGCGGCTCGCCGTCGCGGTCCTGGTCGGTGCCGGTGAAGCGGTCGCTCAGGTCGGCGATGGTGGTGCCGGCGCCGGTGTTCTCGGCAAAGGTGACGCTGCTGTCGGCCAGGCCGGGCGCGTCATCCAGATTGGCCACCTGGATGGTCATGGTATTGGGCTGGGTCGAGAACTGGCCGCTCTGGTCCTGCACGGAGAAGCTGAAGGAGCCGTTGCTGCTGCCGCTGGCGGTGGGGGTGTAGACCAGTGAGGCGATCTGCGCCGCAGTGACCAGCATGCCCACGGTGACGGCGGTGCCGTTCAGGCTCAGGCTGCCGTTGCCCGGCAGACTGTTGATGCGGATGGCCTTGAGGCTGTCGCCGGCATCCACGTCGCTGAAGCCGAACTCGGCGGCACTGAAGCTGCGCGGGGTGCCTTCGTCGGTGCGCACGCTGTTATCGGCGCCGGTGGGGGCATCGTTCAACGGGTGTACGGTGACCGGCAGGGTCAGCGAGGTGGAGGCCTTGTCGCCGTTGGCGCCTTCGGTGGCGGTAGCGGTGACCTTCAGGTCGAAGCTGCCGCTGTAGTTGGCCGGCGGGGTGATGCTCAGGTTGCCCAGGTTCCAGCCGCTGATGTCGGCGGTGGTGGTGCTGCTGGTGGCGGTGAAGCTGTTCACGCCGTCGGTCAGGGTGGCGCCCTCGGGGATCTGCGAGATGCCCACGGAGAGGCTTTCCGAGCCGTCGGTGTCGTTCAGCGAGGCGGTCAGGCGCGACAGCGGGATGCTGCTGTCCTCGTCGCCTTCGTTGGCGTTGTAGAGCTGGTAGTAGCCCTTGCCGTCGCTGCCATGCAGATCCGACAGGTGCAGGCCGTTGCCGGTCAGGTCGCTGGCTTTGGTGTAGAGCTGCACGTTGGCGCTGGACAGGTCCTGCACCGGGCCGTTGCCGACCTTGACGTTGACGTCCAGGGCGCCCGGGCCGCTCTGGTTGTGCTGGTAGATGTCCAGGGTGTAGTAGCCGCTCTGCTGGGCGGTGTAGCTGCCGCTGAACTGGCCGCCGTTGCCGCCCCAGGTGGCGCTGCCCACGGTGGTGCCGCCGACCACGACCATCACGCTGTCGTCGCCGGTGCCGCTGAAGGTGTAGGTCTGGCCCGCTTCCAGGTAGATCAGGCCGGAGAGCTTGTTGGCCACGCCGGCATTGACGCTGTCGATGTGGGCATCGCTCAGGTTGCCGCTGCTGGTGGGGGTGCCGGCGGCGTCGATGGCGCTCTTCAGGGTGGCCGGGTTGACGCCATTGCCGCCGCTGCCCAGGGCCAGGTTGTTCCAGCTCTGCTGCAGCAGACCGGTGGCTGCGGGGGCTGTGCCGGAGCCGGGTGCCTGGGTGCCCAGGTTCGGGGCATCGGCCACGGCCTGGATGCCGACCTGAACGGTGGCCGTGCTGTTGCCGCCCTTACCATCGGTGATGGTGTAGGTGATGGTGTCCGCGCCGCTGTAGTTGCCGGTGGGGGTGTAGACGAGCTTGCCGTCGACGATGCTGACGTTGCCGTGCTGTGCGGTGGCACCGGTCAGGGCCAGGCTGTCGCCATCCACGTCGCGGTCGTTGGCCAGCACGTCGAGGGTGACGGTGGTGTCTTCCTGGGTGGTGGCGGTGTCGTTGACGGCTGTCGGGGCATCGTTCACCGGCTTGACGGTGATGTCGACCACGGTGTCGACCACGCCGCCCTTGCCGTCGCTGACGGTGACCACGAAGCGATCCGGGCCGTTGTAGTCGCCGTTGGGCTTGTAGGTGTACTCGCCGGTGTTCGGGTCGAGGGTCAGGGTGCCGTTGGCGGTACCGGTCTTCACGGTGTAGGTGAGGGTGTCGCCGTCCACGTCGGTGGCGGGGATGCGGCTGGTCAGGGTGCCGTCCTCGTCCACGTTGGCGGTGCTGTTCGGGGCCACCGGGGCATCGTTGACCGGCTTGACGGTGACGCTGACCACGCTGGTGGTGGTGCCGCCGTTGCCATCGCTGATGGTGACGGTGAAGGTATCGCTGCCGTTGAAGTCCTTGGCCGGCTGATAGGTGTAAGTGCCGTCGGCATTCATCACCACGGTGCCGTGCTGCGGGCCGTTGCCGTTGGCGATGCTGTAGGTGAGGGTGTCGCCGTCGATGTCGTTGCCGGTCACGCGGCCGTCGACCGGGGTGTCCTCGTCGGTGCTGATGCTGGACGGGGTGGCGGTCGGGGCGTCGTTCACCGGTTTGACGGTGATGTTGACCACGGTGTCGGTGACACCGCCTTTGCCGTCGCTGACGGTGACCACGAAGCTGTCGTTGCCGTTGTAGTCCTTGCCCGGTACGTAGGTGTACTCGCCGTTCGTGTTGAGGGTGAGGGTGCCTTGGGTGGTGCCGGTCTTGAGCGTGTAGGTGAGGCTGTCGCCGTCCACATCGGTGGCCGGGACACGGCTGGTCAGGGTGCCGTCTTCGTCGACGCTGGCGGTGCTGTTCGGAGCCAG